>NZ_JAUBUJ010000063.1:0-50742 GCF_036705405.1 Microcoleus sp. B13-B6 | reverse complement strand
AGCATCATTTCGGTGCTGCCTCTGCTGACTCGCTCAAAGGCTGCTAATAAGGTTTCAACTTCTGTTTCTCTGCCGTAGAGCTTTTCGGGGATGAGGAAATGGTCTGTAATATCCCGCGTTGCCAATGCAAACGTCTCAATTTTACCCGTGTTTTGTAATTGAGCCAGACAAATCTCTAAATCGTGTTTCAGTCCTAATGCACTCTGATAGCGATTTTCCGCATCCTTGGCCATCAGTTTACTAACAATTTGGGATAAAATTAGGGGGACTTCGGGGTTGATTTGATGTACGGGAATCGGCTGTTTGGCTAGATGACAATGCACTAACTCCATTGGGTCGTCTGAGTCGAAGGGTAACTGTTTTGTCAACAATTCATAGAAGGTGACACCCAGCGAATAAAAGTCACTCCGATAGTCAATGCCTCGATTCATTCTTCCTGTCTTTTCTGGGGAGAGATAAGCTAAGGTTCCTTCGATGGTGTTGGGATTCTGGATTTCTTGGGTTTCTCTCAGCAGCAGGGAAGAAATACTGAAGTCAATGAGTTTAATTTGTTTGCTATGTGGGTTAATCAGAATATTGGCTGGTTTGATATCTTTATGAATAACTCGGTTTTGGTAGAGAGAGTGGAGAATATTTGCTAGTTCCCTGGCTAGGGTGAGAAAGTTTTCTAAAGATAGAGATTTATCGGGTTGGTTTTTATCAATTGCTACCTCGGCATAAGTAGACAGGGACACTCCTCCAAAGTCCTCCATTATCAAAGCATAGGCGTTTTTGTAAGGTGTTAAATCGAGGGGTTCAACCACTCCAGGTAGACGTAGATTTTTGGCGATGGTATATTGGTTGCGGAATTGCAGCAGTTCGCTGAAGCTGGGGTATTCGTTTCGCAGCAGTTTGATGACGACTGGAGTCCGATCGCACTCCCGAACACCGCGATAAACTAGAGTGCGAGACCCTGCATAGAGTTGTTCTGTTATGCGATACCCAGGCAGGTCAGTAATTCTCTCCATTTTCCAGTCCTCAATAAATTGGGGGTTACTATATATCTAGTTTACTCAGCAAACTTGGAAAATTCTCAATGGCCTCTAATGTTCCTGCACTTGTCAGTCCGCCTTCTGTACGAACGATCGCAGATCCTTCGATACAGCAGCCATCTTATTAATTGTTTTACGGCTTTAGATTACCAACTGATAATAAGCGGCAATCCCGGTCGAAAATCTACCTGTTGTCCCTGCACTTCTCCATCAAAACCAAGCTCCACAAAATACTCGGTTCCTATCCGTAACTTTAGCTGATTTGTCTCAAGCACTGCTTGAAGTTCAGGTGACGGATTATTGGCAGCAGGACTGACTAATTCTACACGAGTAATTTCGCGGAAACCAACACCATGATCCAAAGGCTGTGACTTATCAGCAAAGTATTGATCTGGACGTTTACCAAAGGAAATTTGGAAAAGCATCGGCTCAGTCAAAACATCACTATTTGTTCCTACTGCGATACTCATCGTTTCAGATAAATAAGGTGGACGATATGCCCAACTAGAAAATGCAACTGTGTCCTCAGAACCTTTGGCGGGACGCAAACAGATGCCAAATGGACACGCACCATTATTCCGATTTGTCGATCGCTCCCAAAGACGAGTCCGATGAATTGGCTCAGACTTCGCCTCTTCTGGATCGTGAATCCATAACAATTCCAACATTGCGTTATGGAAAAAGAAAGAGCGATTGGCTGTACCTTGTCCGCGATGAATGCGAGATGCACCCTCAACTAAACCAAAGGATGATAAACGATTAGCTTCGGAAGCACCAATATCAGTAAAGATGAAAAGATGGTCGAATTCAAATGTCATAGCATTGTTCATAGAATTGAGCGATCGCTCAATTAATTTTAATCCTCTGTGATTGCTTTAAATCTTTCTTCCCAATCTAAAATCTAAAATCTAAAATCTAAAATCGATAATCCCAAACCTCTACTCAGTAAATCTTTCCCAATCTAAAATCTACAATCTAAAATCTAAAATCGCCCGATCGATAATCCCAAACCTCTACTCAGTAAATCTTTCCCAATCTAAAATCTAAAATCTCAAATCTAAAATCGCGCAATCGATCGCCCCAGCCTTCAAGTTACAACCAGATTGAGGAACCATCCGCCCGCATCCAGCAGTCTCAACATCCAGTTAGCGACAATTCTGCTAGAGTCAGGTCATCATCCCGTGCATCTTGTAGAGAGGCGATTCGCAGCCTCTGCCCCCAAAGCAGTAAAATCCCATCAGCTTGTCACCTGCCACCCGATCGGCAGTAAGTTAAAAATTAAGGTAGTTTGAAAATAATCGCCCAAAGTTGAAAGAAACCTTGACATCTGACCTAAACTCTCTAACTTAGACCCTCTAGCTGCGCTGCCATCCATATTTAAAAGATGCCATGTCAACCTTAGTCATCGTCGAATCTCCTACCAAAGCCCGTACCATCCGCAACTTCCTGCCCTCCACCTACCGTGTAGAGGCATCGATGGGCCATGTCCGCGACCTACCATCCTCCGCCGAAGAAATACCAGAAGCCGTTAAAGGAGAAAAATGGGCGCAACTGGGCGTAAACGTGGAAGCAGACTTTGAACCCCTCTACGTCATCCCGAAAGATAAAAAGAAAATTGTTAAAGAACTCAAAGACGCCCTCAAAGACGCCACAGAACTGATTCTAGCCACTGACGAAGACCGGGAAGGCGAAAGCATTTCCTGGCATTTGTTGCAAATCCTCAAACCCAAAGTGCCCATCAAGCGGATGGTGTTTCACGAAATCACCCGCGAAGCTATCCGCGACGCCTTAACTCACTGCCGCGATATCGACAATCGAGTTGTACAAGCCCAAGAAACTCGCCGAATTCTCGACAGACTCGTCGGTTACACACTCTCTCCGCTACTGTGGAAAAAAATCGCTTGGGGTTTGTCCGCCGGTAGAGTCCAGTCAGTCGCTGTACGCCTGCTGGTGCGCCGGGAACGGGAACGCCGCGCTTTCCGCCAAGGTAGTTACTGGGATTTAAAAGCCCTTTTGGAAAAGGGCAAGATTTCTTTTGATGCCAAACTCGTGACAGTCGGCAATGTAAAAGTTGCAAATGGCAGCGATTTTGATGAAAATACCGGGCAAATTATCGCAGGCCGCCGCGTACTTTTGCTGAACGAAGAACAGGCGCGGGCTTTACTCTCACGCATCCAAAACAAACCCTGGACTGTCACAAATCTCGAAGAACGGCCAGTCACCCGCAAACCTTCGCCGCCGTTTACGACCTCGACTTTGCAGCAGGAAGCTAACCGCAAGCTGCGGCTGGGTGCGCGGGAAACCATGCGAATTGCCCAAAGTCTGTACGAACGCGGTTTTATCACCTATATGCGGACGGATTCGGTGCATTTGTCCGAACAGGCGATCGAAGCGGCGCGCAGTTGCGTGCAAGAACTTTACGGCAGCGAATACCTTAGCCCCCAGCCGCGCAAATACACCACGAAAAGCAAAGGCGCGCAGGAAGCCCACGAAGCTATCCGTCCCGCTGGCAGCACTTTTCGGACTCCGCAGCAAACTGGATTGGATGGGATTGATTTCCGCCTCTATGATTTGATTTGGAAGCGGACAGTGGCTTCTCAAATGGCCGATTCCCGCCAAACTCACGTTACGGTACAAACTCAGGTAGAAGATGCCGGTTTCCGTTCCAGCGGGAAACGCATTGATTTTCCAGGCTTTTTGCGCGCCTACGTGGAAGGTTCCGACGATCCGAATGCGGCGTTGGAAGACCAAGAGGTGATTTTGCCGGCGCTGAAGGTGGGGGATAAACCTAATTGTAAGGATTTAGAGGCAGTTGGCCACGAAACTCAACCTCCCGCCCGCTACACGGAAGCTTCTCTGGTGAAAATGCTGGAAAGCGAAGGTGTGGGCCGTCCGAGTACCTATGCGAGTATTATCGGTACAATTGTCGATCGGGGGTATGCGAAATTAATAGCTAATGCCCTAATTCCGACATTCACCGCTTTCGCCGTCACGACTTTATTGGAAACACATTTTCCCGATTTAGTAGACACCGGTTTTACTTCCCGAATGGAACAAACCCTCGATGAAATTGCCACCGGCGAGGCGAAATGGCTGCCGTATTTGCAAAAGTTTTATACAGGGGAAACCGGACTCGCAACCCAAGTTAAAGAACAGGAAAGTCAGATTGATGCGAAAGTTGCCCGAACTGTGGTACTGGAGAATATTTCTGCTAAAGTCTGCATCGGCAAATTCGGCGCATACCTGGAATCTGAAAGCGAAGAAGGCCTGGTAAAAGCATCGATTCCCCAAGATTTGACCCCGGCAGATTTAGACCCGGATCAAGTGGAGTTTCTGTTAAAGCAAAAAATGGAAGGCCCGGAAAAATTGGGTCTTCACCCAGAAACCGGGGAACCGATTTATGTGCTGATTGGCAGTTATGGGCCATACGTTCAGTTAGGGGATGTTTCGGAAACGAACAAGAAACCGAAGCGGGCTTCTTTACCGAAGGGGACGGATAAGGATAGCGTGACGGTGGATATGGCGGTGAGTTTGTTGACTTTGCCTCGGTTGTTGGGAACTCACCCGGAGACGGGGGCGAAGGTGCAAGCTAATTTGGGGATGTACGGGCCTTATGTGGTGCATGACCAGGGTAAGGTGGGGAAAGATTATCGATCGATCAAACCGCCGGATGATGTTTTGACGATCGAGCTCGATCGGGCATTAGAATTGTTATCGCAGCCGAAAGCCGCCCGCGGCAGCAGCAAAACAGCTAAACCTTTGAAGGAATTGGGCGCGCATCCAGAATCGGGAGAACTTATCAATGTTTACGACGGCCGTTATGGGCCCTACGTCAAACACGGCGATATCAATGCTTCTTTGGCTAAGGATGAATCTGTGGAGAATTTCACCTTACAAAAAGCACTGGATTTGTTAGCAGCGAAGGAAGCAGCGGGCGGCGGAAAATCTAGCAGCAAGTCGAAGAAGTCAACTAAGACTGCGGCGGCGAAGTCGGAGACTGCGGCGAAGAAGACTGCAGAGAAGAAAACTACTGCGAAGAAAACCACTGCGGCGAAGAAAACCACGACTAAGAAGGCTGCGACTGCGACTGCGGCTAAGAAGAAGACAACGTGATTTTAGTTTAGTTTTCACTGATCGAGAAACCCGGACGGTGTAGGGGCGGTGTCCCCGTGCCCGCCCGGTTTTTTTGTTGGTAAAATACTGCACAAATTTAGGTTTGTAGTAAGGACTTCAGTCCTTAAAATTCGGCTTGAGTATAGTAGGGCATAAGGTCTCTTGAATGCAATTAAGATATGGACGGCGGTCCAGAACGATAGACTCGAATCACTTTTCCCGTCAATGTCTGAGCGATAGATATCGCATCATTAATATTAGCAGTCAGTCTAGCAATATCGTCATCTCGCGTGCAGGCAATAATACCATAGTGGTCAGGTTGCAGCTTGTGCATTTGAAAGAAATCCCGTCGGTTGACGGTCACAACAGCCCGATTTTCAATGATGGCAAATGCTAATACATCCTCATCAGGTAGTCCAGCATTTCCTGCTTCTTGAACAGTCAGGACATCATGCCCCAAAGACCGCAGGTTTTGCACGACTTGCCGAGGAAATTGTTCGTCTGCGTAGAGACACGCCATAGGTTTATTTGATATTTTCAGGTGTATCTAATATTTCGTCAGCCTCATCTTGCAGTCTAATTGCTTCCTCAATTTCGTCAGGATAAGCTTCAGCATAAGCCCAAACATTTACCAAATCAGCAGCACTGAGATGGGGATAGCAGTCTAGGATAAAAGCATCGGTAGCGCCGTCATTGCGATAGCTTGCGAGCAACCAAACGGGAATGCGAGTATTGTCAATACAAGCATCGCCGCCCATCACGCCGGGAGTTTTTGTAATCGGGCGTCCGCTGTTTTTCAGGCTTTGAGTTAAGATGCTGATTGCCTCAGCTTTGTCGATCGGCGTTAAGGCTAAGAGTTGCGCTTCTAATTCTTTGATAGTCATGAAATCTATTTGATTTATCAATTAGGTATGTATTTAATATTGTATGGCATCAATTGCTTTATGACTTGGAATGACACAATAACGGGAGCAAAAACAGGATTAACTGGTTTGCTAAATTGTCTCTGCTAGTTAGGTTTCTTGCAAAACGTTGTGAATTAATTCTGCTGCTAATTCTAACTTATCGCGCTGAGTCAGGGCTTCCATGTCAACGGTGACGACTGAGCGACGGTTGGGTGCGGGTGCGGGTGGGGGTGCGGCGGCGGGCAATTCCAGGGTTTCGTAGAAATAATCGATAGGTTTGCTGTAGACGGCGGCGAAGGCGGGTAACTCCCTCTCGGCGTCTACTTTGCGCTTGCCGTGTTCGATAGTAGAGAACGTCTGCTGGCTCATGGTGATGTCGTAGTTGATCTCTAACTGCTCAATGACCTGCTCTTGAGTCATGCCAAGGAGTTCACGGGTGGCGCGGAGACGCTGGCAAGCGTGAAAACGCCATGTCTGAATATCGGATAATCGTGTATTTACAAGAAAATTCTATAAATTTTGTTGACCAAGCTCCACAAGATAAAATACTATTACTCAATATAATCTTGTAAAGCTCGAATCATCATCAAGTACCCAGTACCAATTTCCAACCAGTCAAAGTCTGTTTGTCAATATCTTGAGAAAGGAATTCGCAATCTTATGAAGTATCAAGTTTTTTGTTGGTAGTATTGCGCTCTTAATATTGAGTATATCTCTGCCAGCTAATGCTCAATCAAAGACTCCTGTAACGGAGCAATTTGGTGCCACAGGAACGACACCAAATGCCAATGTATGGCGCGAAGAGTGTAGAAAGTTTTACGGAATCAGGCTCAAGCCAGATGGTACTTTCATGACTGATACTACTCCCATAACAGATGAATTCGGTGTTACGGGAAAAACACCTGATGGCAATCAATGGTTAAAAAGAATCAGTGGGACTTTCTAACTGTTGGTGCAGGTAAGCTGTTCTGTATTTAAATTGTATGTCAAAAACAATTAAAGTCTTGTGGGGAGTAGGGGTTGGGCGTCTAGCCCGCCCTGAATATACAATTTAAATGCGCGACAGCTTAAGTAAGAAAATAGAAAGGCGATCGCACTTTTTTCAACATCTCGATGAAAGTGCGATCGCTCTTTTTTACATAATTTGCACTGACTCAGTATTCATTTCAGTTAAATTAGTCAGTTTGATATCATTTGCGCGATCGATCGTACCACCCACCCTATTCCTGACCTCGCCCTGATCTAAAATCTCTTGGGCCACCAAAAAGACGATATGTGCGATCGACCATTTGTGACCCTCAAACCTTTTAAGGAGAAATGTCTGTGGGCGGATGCCATCCAGCACTAACCCACTGACGCCTGACAGTAACAGCAATATTATTGTTTAGCTGTAGTGCTGTTACTGTTGCGCGGCCGCAATCTGTAAGTCCAATAATTTCTGTAGCGTCTTCACTCCAAGCAAAATTTTGTGACCATTGTTGAGTGCGCGGATTAAACAACTTAACGTGCTTTTGCGTGACCGGATCTAATGCGTCAGTTTGGGTTCCTTTGTAATTATTGCACAGACTACAAGCCAGCCAGAGATTTTCTTCCTCGTCAGTACCGCCAATCGCTTTAGGAATAATATGGTCAATTTCCAATATTCCCAGGACATACATTTGTAAACTGCGACAATAACCGCACCGATTTTGAGCTTGGGCGCGAACTCTGGATCGCACTTGTTCGGAAATCGCCATTTTCCTTATCCTTTTAATGGTTCGATCAAGCCGCGCCGCACAGCTTCATTTAAGGCTTGAGCTTGTCGCAATAGTCGAGTTTCATATATGTGGATTAAGCCCTGCAATTCAGCCAGTTCTACAGATGCGATCGTACCGGATTGTTGGCGGTCTAGCAATTCACTCAATCGTTGTTCTTGGAGTGGTTGCAGCCGGAGTTGAGTCTGAGTGATTACTTCTGAATCAGACAGTGCTGATACTGGTTTAGCGGTTGGTAAGAGAAAATTTTCCAGAGTTTCTACTAGAATCTCACTCACGGTGCGGTGGCGTTGCTGCGCTAGCAATTCTGCTTGGTGATAGACTTCATCTGGCAGATTTAGGGTAATTTGGGCGGTCATAGGTGCAAAGCTATGAAACTAATATTTATATTATGCCATATTTTACTTTGAGTATTAGACATCTGCCAAAAAGAAATGAAGCAGGATCTCGCTTGCTAAAAATACGGCGACAGCGACAAAGAAGAAAACTAAGTGAAATTAGTTGAGTTTTCACTCATCCAGAAACCCGGTTTATTAAAAAAACGGAGTTTCTTTATTTATAAAATACTAGACAAGCTGGCAAAAGTTGGTTTGTACTTCCGTCCTTAAAATTCTCTTCGGTTCTCTTCCTTTGTCTCATAAACGTCTGCGCGGTTCCATCGCCCCTATTTTTTTTGAGACATCTCAACTCCAACTCTTGTCAAGCCTAGCTTTTCTGCTTACTTGTCACCCGTCAGCAAAATCATCCTATTTACTTATTGACAATTGCTCTTCTCTCTTAAATTGTCAGGGAACGAACATATAAGGTTAAAAATTGTATCATAAGCAACAGAAAGTACCCAATCTTTTATGTACCGCTCTACAATGGACAAAAGAAACAAGATTAAGAGGCGCGATCGCTATGGGTATGAATGAAAACCTAGACTGGGAAGAAGCATTTGAGTACAGAGCGGGCTTGACAGTGGAGTTGAAGTCCCAGCCCGGGGTTTTGCATAAGATCGCTTACTATGAAGTGATGATGGTACCGCCCATCTGGTTAGAAAATGACCCGCGTCCCCGGTATTCTCACGAAGTGCGAGTCGTTTCCCACCAGCCAACTGTGTCCAATGTTTGCCGGATTTCAGAGTGCCCTGTTTTAGTCGCCTCCTAGGTTTTTTCAGCGGGAAATATCGGCGATGGCATCTAGCCAGCAATCAAACCGATGCAGTGATTTTCGGATTGAGATTGCTTGAGTTTACTTTGTGGCGATCGCTTAAGATATAGATGGCGACCCAGAACGATAGACGCGAATCAATTGACCTGTTAATGTTGCAAGTGAGGAAATAGCTTCATTAATGTTAGTCGCCATTCTTGCTAAGTCATCATCTGCCTTACAGACAATAATACCAGCATGGTCAGGCTGTGAGCTGTGCAGTCTAATAAAATGACGGCGATTGAGAGTTAAAACAGCTCGATTTTCATTGACTGCAAAAGCTAACACTTCTTCGTCAGGAATTTTTTGGTTATCTTTTCCGGCTTCTTGCACTGTCAGAATATTGTGTCCCATCTGGCGCAGCAATTCTACAACCTCTCGGGGAAATTGTTCGTCACCATAAAGACGCGCCATCATTTCAATCCTCGTCATTTTCGCGGATAGCTATTTCAATTTCATCGGGAAAAGCTGCCGCATAAGTCCAGGCATTTGCTAAATCAGTAGCGGTTAGTGTGGGATAGTTATCTAAGAGTCGAGACTCGTTCATACCCAAGCGACGAAAACTTTCCAGTACCCAAACAGGAATGCGAGTGTTTCTGATACAAGCATCACCGCCGCAGACACCGGGAGTCTTGCTAATTCCTTGCCAGGTGTTGGCTAAGTTCTGGGTTAATAATTGGATGATTTGAGCTTTCTCGGTTGGCGTTAAAGCCAGAAGTTGCGCTTCTAATTCTTTGATAGTCATAGAAATTTTGGTACTTATGAAATATAGCGGTTCTCAAGCGTTGTGAGGTATACGGGCTCCTTCCTATGCCCATGCCCTATGCCCTATGAGCACCTCATGTTACTGAGAAAGGCTATATGTATGTATTTACTATTATAGTGCGATCGCCTGGAGTCGAGACTCGTTCATACCCAAACGATGAAAGCTCACCAGTTCCCAAACAGGAATGCGAGTATTTCTCATACAAGCATCACCCCCACAGACACCGGGAGTTTGGCTAATTCATTGCCAGGTGTTAAGCTTTTACGCATCTAAATTGTATTTTTGGGCGGGCGGAACGCTAGGGCCCCTAATCCCCACAAGAATTTGCTCGAATTTGATTGTCAAATTTAGATGCGCCTCAGCTTAGCTAAATTTTGGGTTAATAATTAGATAATATGTATTGGTTGTTATACGCAATTCCTTTCTCTCGGATCTCTTCCTCTACGCCCTCTGCGCCTCTGCGATTCATAAAAAAAAGCCCGTTTACAAATGAAATAGCCTTGCTATAGCGGTTCTCAATAAAATGAGGTACACACCGCTCGCAACTGATGCCCACGGAGGCCACGGAGGCCACGGAGGCCACGGAGGCCGCGAGAGCACCTCATGTTACTGAAAAAGGCTATATATCTTTTTAACTTCTTGATAAAGCTCTAAATTATAAAAATTGCTCACCCTTTTACCCTGAGCTTAAACGAACACAAAAAACTTTAAGATAAAAAAAGTCATACCATTTTAGATTTTAAATTTTAGATTGGGAATGACTGAGGACATAAAGCTTTGGATATTGCCTACAGTTGGATTTTTTTTGATAACCGGTATCAGCCATCGGCAGGCACAAAGTACAATCAACTTTAGGTATAAATCATGATGACTTCTACCTTGAGAAGTATATTTTTCGGTACTTGCACAACATATCGCACCACTCGCAACATATACGGATCGGTTCGCAATGCACACTCTACGCAAAATCTGGTGTAAATCCTATTTTCTATTGCTGAATTCCTTGATCCCCGAAAATCGTCGTCTTTCTTCGAGCAGAACTGTGCGATGTTTAGCCAGAAATTAACATTGATTTAAACTTTTATTGAGGCATAAAGGAGCTAGAATTCAATAGTTTGCGTGGAAGACATGGAGGTTAAATACAAAAAGTCTGCTATAACAAATTAATATCGATCGCACTTCTCGATCGCACTTTACAAAACAACCACAACTTAGGAGTCAATCGCTGATGATGCTAGGAACAACCGATCTCCCGCAATTAAAGCCGCTTTCCGACTCAGAACTACACAAAATGAACGCCTACTGGCGGGCGGCAAACTACCTATCCGTCGGACAAATCTATCTCCTCGACAACCCCCTACTCAAAGAACCCCTCAAAATCGAACACGTCAAACCGAGACTCCTCGGACATTGGGGCACTACTCCAGGTTTAAACTTCATCTACGTTCACCTCAACCGCATCATCAAAGCCCAAGACCTCAACACCATCTACATCGCAGGCCCTGGACACGGCGGGCCGGGCTTGGTCGCCAACACCTATCTCGAAGGCACTTACAGCGAATATTACTCGAACATTTCCGAAGATGAAGAGGGTATCAAACGGCTGTTCAAACAGTTCTCCTTTCCCGGCGGTATCCCCAGCCACGTCGCCCCGGAAACCCCCGGTTCGATTCACGAAGGCGGCGAACTCGGCTACGCCCTCGTCCACGCTTACGGTGCCGTCTTCGACAATCCCGATTTGATTGTGGCGGCCGTTGTCGGTGACGGGGAAGCCGAAAGTGGCCCCTTGGCTGCTAGCTGGCATTCTAACAAGTTTCTCAACCCGGTTCGCGACGGGGCTGTGTTGCCGATTTTGCACTTGAATGGCTACAAAATTGCCAATCCAACTCTGTTGGCCCGCATTCCGCAAGAGGAATTGGAAAGTTTGATGGTCGGTTATGGCTACAAACCTTATTGGGTGGAAGGTTCAGACCCGGAAACCATGCACCAGTTGATGGCTGCAACTCTCGATACGGCGATCGGCGAAATTAAGGCGATTCAGGAAAAAGCCCGGACAGAGGGCTATTCGGGCCGTCCCCAGTGGCCGATGATTGTGATGAAAACTCCCAAAGGCTGGACGGGGCCCAAGGAAGTTGACGGTAAGAAAACTGAGGATTATTGGCGATCGCACCAAGTCCCACTTTCGGAAATGGCTTCTAAGCCGGGACACGTCCAACTCCTCGAAGATTGGATGAAAAGCTATAAGCCGGAAGAACTCTTCGACGAAAACGGCAAGTTAATTCCCGAATTAGCGGAACTCGCGCCCAAGGGCGATCGGCGGATGGGGGCCAATCCCCACGCTAACGGTGGCCTGCTGCTGCGAGACTTGAAAATGCCGAAATTTGAAGACTACGCCGTTGACGTGCAAAAACCGGGCACTGTAATGGCAGAAGCAACCCGCGTTTCCGGCCGCTTCCTGCGAGACGTGATGACACTGAATCAGGAAAACGCCAATTTCCGCATTGTCGGGCCTGACGAGACGGCCTCAAACCGCCTCGATCCGGTGTTTGAAGTGACGAACCGGGTATGGGCGGGCGAAATTTTGCCCGAAGACGACCACATCTCCCCCGACGGCCGGGTGATGGAAGTCCTCAGCGAACATCTATGTCAGGGATGGCTGGAAGGCTATTTGCTGACGGGACGCCACGGCTTTTTCTCCTGCTACGAGGCGTTTATTCACATCATCGATTCGATGTTCAACCAACACGCCAAGTGGTTGAAAACTACTCGTCACATTCCTTGGCGCCGACCGATCGCATCTCTGAATTACTTACTAACTTCTCACGTTTGGCGACAAGACCACAACGGTTTTTCTCACCAAGATCCGGGTTTTATCGACCACGTAATTAACAAGAAAGCGGAAGTGGTGCGGATTTATTTGCCACCGGATGCGAATACTTTGCTGTCTGTAACGGATCACTGTCTCCGCAGTCGCAACTATGTCAACGTGATTATTGCAGGGAAGCAGCCGGCATTGCAGTATTTGGATATGGATTCTGCGATTAAACACTGTACGGCAGGCATCGGCATTTGGGAGTGGGCTAGCAACGATAAAGGTGGCGAACCGGATGTGGTGATGGCTTGCGCGGGTGATGTTCCAACGCTGGAAACTTTGGCTGCGGTTGACATTCTCCGCCGAGATTATCCTGATTTAAAAGTACGGGTGGTGAATGTGGTGGATTTGATGACGCTGCAACCTGCTAGCGAACATCCCCACGGTTTGTCTGACAAAGATTTTGATACTTTGTTCACGAAAGATAAGCCGGTGATTTTTGCTTTTCACGGCTATCCTTGGCTGATTCACCGCTTGACTTATCGCCGGACAAATCACCCGAATATTCACGTTCGGGGTTACAAGGAAGAGGGAACGACTACGACGCCGTTTGATATGGTGGTGATTAATGACCTCGATCGATTCCATTTAGTTGGAGATGTACTCGATCGCGTTCCCAAACTGAGTTCTGTTGCAGCTTACGGCAAACAAGCTATCCGTGACAAGCTGATCGAACACAGGCACTATATCAACGAACACGGCGATGATATGCCGGAAATCCGCGACTGGCAGTGGCCGCACGCGGGCGCGGTTTCGTCGGAAGCGCCGAAGGAAACGAAAGATCCGACAACGACAGGAGATCAAACCGTGCGATCGGGTGCTCCTGGGTAGGTGCGATCGCTGTCTGAAAAGAAAGTCCTCAGAAATTGAGGGCTTTTTTTAGTTGTTATGAGAAATCTGTCGTTAGTCCGCGAGTCCGCCAGGGGTTGAAAACCCCTGTCTCATAGCAAAAGTCGGTTGAAACCGACTATCGATTTTAGATTTTAGATGTTAGATTGGGAATTATTGATTTGAGATTGGAGATTTGAGATTTGAAATTAGGAATTAAGTGGTTGATTTAATTGGCTTTTCAGTCCTCTAAAAGAGGACTTTCGCTATGAGACGGGGGTTTTCAACCCCCGGCGGACTTGCGGGTTAATCGATATCTTCATGCTTGTGCCATCTGCGTTAACGAGGCTAGGGCGCGATCGAGTAATACCTCAACTTGGGCGCGAGTTACTCCCGGAAACCATTCGAGAAACTGGTCAATAGAGGCCCCATCTTTAAGGTTCTCGAAAAAGGCAGCAACAGGTACGCGCGTGCCTCGAAATACCCATGCACCGCTTACCTTGCTTGGATGGCGTTCAATGACTTCAAAGATGTCTATAGTCTGCATGAAATTCCTCGCTTGTTGCAGATGAAGTAAAACAACTAAGATAGAATTAATCTTATCATAAATCAACGGTGATTTAGGATTTGTACATTCAAAAGAGGCCGTCATGCTTAAAGAAATAGACATTCAAAATTTTAGGTGCTTTGAGCAAATCAAAATTTCTGGGTTTGAAAGAGTAAATTTAATCGGCGGTAAAAATAATGCTGGCAAGACAGCATTGCTAGAAGCACTTTTTCTCTATAACGATCCCGACGGTAGAAGTATATTCGCATTAAAAAAGCTGAGAATGGAATCGTCAGCATCGTCAGAATCCTCAGAATGGATAGAATCAATAGAATCAATATATAAAAGGGAATGGGACAACTTGTTTTATTCCCTCAACAAAGACGCAGTTATAGTAATTCATGGAAAAGATGAAAGTAATGTCGTAGATAAAATAGAAATTTGGTTAGATGAATCTGGAAATGTAGACAATATTTTCTCAGACACAAATGTAGAAAGATTAAGAGAGTTATTCTTGAAGGATAAAGATGATTTGTCAGTCCTAAATATCAAATTAACTCGATACAATCAAGAAACTGTTAATTCCGTTGCAATAGCTACTTCATCAAAAAAAATGGGGTTTGGCAGTCGTCCTAATGTTAAAGAACCGCCTTTTATTCCATCTTGTATGAGGTCTTTTGAAAGGAATCTCACGGAACTATTTGACCTGGCGCGTTTGAATGAAAAAGATAGCGAAGTTTTGAAAGCTTTTCAAATTCTCGACTATTCAATAGAATCAGTAGACAGTTTTTCGATCGGGGAACCCACGCTCTACTTGAGAAGGAAAGGCGAAAAGCGTTTGCCTTTATCATTGTTTGGAGATGCCATTAACAGAGTTGCAGAAATAATCCTTAAACTGGTAAACAGCGAACACAAAATACTGCTAATTGATGAGATAGAAAATGGCATACACCATACAAGTCAGCGGGAGTTTTGGAGAGTGTTATTTCGGTTGGCGGTTGAAATGGATACGCAGATTTTTGCTACAACGCACAGTTTAGAGATGCTTCAAGCATTTGCGGATGTGGGTTTAGAACAAAATCAGGAATGCAGCAGCGCATATTTTGAACTAGCAAGGAAACTCAAAACAAATCAAATAATCGGAAGTCGGCTCGATTTGGAAACTCTTAGTTATGCCATTGAGCATCAAGAAGGAGTGAGAGGTGAGTAATATTGTCATAGTAGAAAGTAAAAATGATAAAATTTTCATGCAGGCAATGGTTGAAAAACTAAACTGCGATATCCAGGTAGCATCACCTATTTATATAGATGATTATCAAAGTTTGGAAGGCTTGAGCGAAACAGAGTTAATCAAAGCTTTAAAAAATTTAATAAGAAAGATTGACCGAAAAGATATCGAAAAGATAGGAATTATTATAGATATTGATAATTGTTCAGATCAAGAACGGCTGAAATTCGTAGATAGATGTATAAAACAAGTGTTTGAAGCTGAAAGCTTGTCAAGCACTAAACAATTTATCGATATTTGTACAGATTATGGAACAAATGCAAAATTGGCTTGTTACTTTACAAATGTTGGAGGTAAAGGCGAACTGGAAACGCTTTTAAAGGCAATAAAGGCTAGAGAATCACCTCAAGCTGATTGTTTGGATAGCTGGAGAAGTTGCATAAAAGAAAAGGAGGGAAAGGAAATCAAGCAGAAAGATTTTGATAAATTCTGGGTGAGCATCTATCTCAGGTATGATACTTGCTCAAATCAGGAACAGAAACAAGCTGGAAAGAAATGCAGTATGTCGGGGTTTGATTATGTTATGGAACACAAAAAAGATATTTGGGATTGGGATAATCCTGCACTCGATGATTTGAAGGAGTTTTTTAAACTCTTTTGCTAATATAGTAAAAATCACATACAATTAATATCAAATCCGTTGGTATCGCAATTATTCATCTCTCTCTGATCTGACTCTGCGCCCTCTGCGCCCTCTGTGGTTAATCAAAAAAAATCCTGTTCACCAATCAAATAAGATATCTCTATGAGCTTAAAAATCTACTTTGTACGACACGGTGAAACGACTTACAGCCAAACAGGTGGCTTCTGCGGCGCTATCGATCCAGAATTAACGCCCGTAGGTTCTCAAATGGCAGAACAGTTTGCCGCCACTTACGCAAAATTGCCTTGGAATGCTGTTTATGTCAGTCCGATGAAACGCACAATTGCTACTGCAAAACCTTTGTGCGATGCTGTGGGAATTGAAATGCAGCTTCGCGACGGACTGAGGGAAATTAAGTACGGTGAGTGGGAAGGCAAAACAGTAGAAGAGGTCAAAAAAGAATACGAAGAAGATTATATTAATTGGCTGACTGAACCTGCTTGGAATGCACCAAACGGCGGCGAGACTTCGGTGCAAATTGCCAGTAGAGCTTCCTTAGTTATTGCAGAAATTGAGGAAAAATATAAGAATGGAAATGTGTTGGTTGTCTCGCACAAAGCAACTATTAGGATTATTCTGTGCAGTCTGTTGGGGATTGATTTGGGACGTTATCGCGATCGCATTGCCGCTTTAGCAGCTTCTGTCAGTATTGTCAAGTTTGACGTGCGCGGCCCGTTGCTGGAGGTTTTGGGCGATCGATCGTACATGGATGAAAACCTCCGCAATTTACCCGGTACTTGAAATTGCGGGTAGGGTGCGCGTACTGCGTACCCTCTATTCTGCAACTAAATCGCGCCTAAGTTAGACAATCCTAAAATAGCACCTGCTCCCAAAATATGACCAAAGGCCATAGTTCCCACAACTGCACCCAAACTCAAACCGCCGAACATACTGGATGAGGGCATTGCTGGGCCTGTGTGAGGCTTTTGGATGGTTGATTTGCCGATCGCAATAGCTAAAATATTGCAAAGAATCATAATCAAACCGATCGTGGGGCTCCACTCTACGGCTCTGGGGGCAACGGCAAGTAAAATTGGTGTAAACATCGATCGACTCCTTAAACTTTAGTAAACGAAAATGTGCATAGAAGATATATCAAAAAAATGCAACTGTTCGCTACACATTGCATTAAGAGTTAATTTTTCGACATATTTCTTAAAAATTTTCCCAGGATATCAAGGTTTCTTCGTCTGTGCAGGCGGATGAAAGTTTGACAAGATGCGATTGCAATCGCCTAGCGATCGAAAGAACGAATCAACAGGACATAATAAAGCATGAAAATACTGGTGTTAAATGCGGGTTCTAGCAGTCAAAAGAGCTGTCTTTACGAGTTAAACGATGTCCTCCCCGATCGACCTTTGCAACCCCTCTGGTCAGCTCAAATTGATTGGACTCACCAGCAGGGTATAGCAGAGTTGAAAGTCAAAACAGCAAAAGGCGATCGACTTGAGGAGGAATTTGCATCCGAGTCTCGCCAAGATGCTATTTCTCGAATGCTGGAGAGTCTTTGGAAGGGAAAAACTCAAACAATTAATGATTTAAACGAGATTGATATTGTCGGCCACCGCGTCGTACATGGCGGACAAGATTATCAGCAAAGTACGTTAATTTCGCCGGATGTTAAACAGGCGATCGCCCGTTTATCTGTTTTCGCCCCCGTTCACAATCCGGTTAACCTCGAAGGTATCGAAGCGATTGAAAAATTCCTCCCAAATGTGCCGCAAGTAGCAGTATTTGATACAGCTTTTCACGCACAATTGCCGCCCGCAGCCTTTGTTTATCCCGGCCCCTATGAATGGCTGGAAAATGGGATTCGGCGCTACGGTTTTCACGGGATTAGCCATCAATATTGCGCGCGTCGGACCGCCGACATTCTGGGTCGAGATGTGGCAGATTTGCGGTTAGTTAGCTGTCATTTGGGCAACGGATGTTCTCTGGCGGCCATTCGCGGTGGCTGGAGTGTTGACACGACGATGGGATTTACGCCTTTGGAAGGTTTGATGATGGGAAGTCGATCGGGTTCGATCGATCCAGGCATTCTCATTCATCTGTTAAAACAATCCGATTTTACTGCTGAGAAACTTGATGGTATTCTCAATCGAAATTCAGGTTTAAAAGGGATTTCAGGCGTGTCTAGCGATCTGCGGCAGATAGGAGATGCGATCGCCCAAGGTAATCAGAGAGCTCAACTTGCTTTGGATATTTACATCCACCGTTTGCGTGCCGGAATTGGTGCCATGCTGGCGAGTTTGGGAGGGTTGGATGCTTTAATTTTTACGGCGGGAGTTGGGGAAAATTCTGCTGTTGTGCGGGCTGCCGCTTGCGAAGCTTTTGGATTTATCGGGTTAAAATTGGATGGGGATAAAAATCAACAGTCACCGATCGATCAAGATATTGCGGCAGTGGATTCAGCCGTGAGAATTTTGGTAATTCACACGCAGGAGGATTGGGAAATTGCGCGAGAATGCTGGAAACTTTATCACTAACTTATTTTATGAATTCCTGCAACCACGATGCCCACTCAGCTTCGCAGCAGTGTCAACAATCACGAACTGCGCCACCCGAATATATCTAATTCATCTGCGTTAATCTGTGTTTATCTGCCCTCATCTGCGGTAAAAAAAAGAGAATGTATTCACCGCAGATGACAATGGATGGACGCGGATTCACGCAGATGAAAAGAATAGAGATCTGAATAATTCCGATGCTAACAGATTTGATATGACATCGTTGGAATACTGCCAGGGTTGGTAATGATCCAGAAACGGTTACAAAACTTGCCTGGGGGCGATCGGAATTTCAATAATAAACTCGCTCCCCTCTCCGGGTGCAGAAACGCAAGTCAATTTTCCGCCATGAGAACTGACAACAATCGAGTGAGAAATAGACAATCCCAAACCAGTACCCGAACCCACAGGCTTAGTTGTAAAAAATGGATCGAATATCTTGTGCAGCACCTCAGTGCTCATCCCCGGCCCGCTGTCGGCAATTCTAATTATGGCAGAATTCCTGTCTGTCACCTCTGTAGAAATTGTAATAGTAGGCTGTTTATGAGAATTTTCCGGGCAATCTCTTGCTACGAGGAGAGCATCGATCGCATTTGTCAAAATATTCATAAATACCTGATTCAACTGAGACGCATAACAAGTAATTAGGGGTAGCGTGCTGTAATTTTTAATCACCTCAATTCCCAAACGCCCGCCCTCTTTTCTCAGGCGCGGTTGCAGCAACATCACCGTACTGTCGATGCCTTGATGGATATCTACCGACTTCATTTGCGCTTCGTCGAGGCGCGAGAAATTCCGCAAGCTTAGCACAATATCCCGGATTCTTTCCGCTCCTACTTTCATGGAATCCAGCAGCTTTTGCAAATCCTCGCTCAAGAATTCCAGCTCAATTGTTTCTATTTCTTCGAGAATTTCATCAGCAGGTTCCGGATAGTGCTGCTGGTAAAGCTCAATCAATTTTAGCAAGTCTTTAACGTATTCGCTAGCCGGATTAAGATTGCCGTAGATGAAACTTACAGGATTATTAATTTCGTGAGCTACACCAGCCACCATTTGCCCCAAACTAGACATCTTTTCCGTTTGGATTAATTGAGCTTGAGTTAGTTTAAGTTCGCGCAAAGTTTGTTCTAAACGCTCGTTCTTTTCATTTAACTCCTGCGTCCGCTCTTGCACTTTCTGTTCCACAGAATTGTAAAGTAGAGCATTTTCCAAAGAAATAGCAACTTGGGAAGAAAGCAACCTTAAAACTTCCAATCTGTGGGGAGTAAATGCTCCGACAGTCAAATTGTTTTCTAAATAAAGAATGCCGATTAGTTTGCCTTGATTGATGATAGGAGTACACAAAATAGATTGGAGTTTGTGTTTGGCAACGTAAGGATCTGCTGTAAATAGTCCCTCAGCCGCCGCATTGCTCAACACCAAATCCGAGCGAGTCCTTTCCACATAATTAATCACCGTCACAGGTAAATCCTGATAGCCTTCAACAGGCGTAAATTGCAGCACAGCTACATCTTCAGCAAATACTGACGCTTTAGCTGAAATCAACAGTTGACCATCTCTGACTAAAATCAGAAAACCTAACTGAGCACCCGCATTTTCTAAGGAGATTCTCATCAAAGAAGCCAGCAACTTATCGAGGACAATTTCGCTAGAAATCGCCAGAGATGCTTTCATTACCGTTGCTAAATCCAGCACTCTCGCATCGCTGCCCGTAGAAGTATGAATAGTTGTGGTAGTTTGATTGTTGTTAAAACTTCCGTTGATTGGCGTCATTTCCCGCAACTGCGGATACTTCTGTTCTAAATCTTCTACTTTGCGAACTGCACCCCAGCGCAAGTAGCACGAGTGAGCTTCGCGCAAGTGAATTTTGGCATATTGATACTTGCCTTTACTCAACCAAAACTTAGCTGCTAGTTCATTAGCTAGCGCTTCATTTTGGACAAACTCATTGTCTTGGGCTAAATTTATAGAGAAATCGTACAGTTCTACAGCTTCTGAATCTTTCTTGGAAATTCTGGCTATTTCTGCTTGTACTAAAAGGTACTTGTGCAGAAAATTTTCGGCACAGTTGTCTGCCCAAATTTTCATCTGTTTTTGGTTTTCCTCTAACTTTTCCAAATATTCCTTTTGCTTCTCTTCTGAAACATTTGGGAAAACGGCGGCTAAAGTTAGAGAAAAGAAAAAATTCCATTCGGTAGCGGGTATGGCTCCGGTAATAAAAGATAGCTGTTTTTCTACTTCAAAAGCTAGTTGTAGCGCTTCGTTGAAGTTGCCGTACCAGTACATTACCTGGCATTTGCGAATCTGATAAAGGCAGAGCGAGTACAAATTTTGATGAGCTTGGCAGTTGTGTACATATTCAGCTTCGCTGATATCTTCGCTTTCAAATACAAACTTTTCAGGAGTTAGTTTGCTCAAGTTACGCAGGATTAACTCTACTCCTAATAAGATATCGGTTACGAGCTGATTTTTGGTTTTTTGGCTGAACTGCAAATACCTGCTCGTGTCTACCAGAATTTGCGAGATTTCTTTACCTTGAAAAAATGAGTTAGCTATGCGGTTGGACAGGATATAACCCGCATACTCTAAATCTCCTGATTCTAAAGCTGCTTGATATCCTTCATTGCTGATCGCGTGGGAATCTTTGATGTGGTTGAACCAGTAATAAAAAATACTGACCAGGGATGAACAAGCTCTGCACTTCAAGCCAATATTGCCAGATTTTTCGCTGAGATTCAGCGATAGCAAGCCGAATTGATACGCAGCTTTGTAATCTCCAGAAACTGCGTTTAAGAACATACCGTAGCCAGCATAGCAAAGAGAAGCTTCGGGTACTAAACCATATTGTAGAGAAAGATTGACTCCTTTTAAAACGCTGACTTTCCACAAGTCGGGATTTTTGAGGTACGCCGATGTCAGCAAGTTTGTAATTAATTTGACTGCCACTTTTTTGTCGGGTACAGTCATTTCGGGGGCGTCAATCAGGGAAGCTATTTCTCTACCTGCTAAAATATTTGTGGCTGCTGCAAATTCTTCGGATATGACTTTTTGTAGCCCGTCTAGTGGCAAGTCAATGCCTAGTAAGTCCAAAGCTTTGATTCCGGCTTTAACGGCTTCTTCGTACTTCGCCCGCAGGGTGTACTGCACGATCAGCAGGTTGTAAATTTCTACCTTTTCTAAGGGCGATCGCGCTTTTTCCAGAGTTATATTAATAAATTCTTCAGACTTCTCGAAATAACCGTTTAAATACTCAACATTTGCCCGCTCCATGTGCAAGGCAAAGGCTAAATCGTAGTGGGCATCCCAAATATCGGCGCTCAAACCGTCCATGCCTGCGGTTAAATACTGCAAGGCAGCAACATAAGCAGTGGCATCTTTGGCTCTGCGGGCCGCGTCTAAATTCAGTGTTGCCAGTTCAATTAATTCTCGATCGTCTTTAATTAGCGATCGAGCCACATTCAAGTGATCGACTAATTCAAAAATTCTGTCAGCGCGATATTCAGCCGGGGTGTTTTCTAGGATTTGCCTGCCTATTTTCAGGTGAACTGCCTTTTTTTGCGAGTCGTCGATCAGAGCGTAAGCTGCTTGCTGTACGCGATCGTGCAAAAATTTATAATTCAGAATTAATAGCGGAAACAGCACGTAATCTAATGACTTGCTTTCCAATTCCGAAGTTGGCAGAATCAGTCCCGACTTAATCGCGGGCAACAGGTGAGAAAAAGTTTCCGAGGCTTCTTTTTCATTAATTAAAGAAAGAGTATTTAAGTCAAATTCGTTGCCCAAACAAGCCACCAAACGCAAAACTTGCTGCGTTGAACTTGGCAGTTTTCTCAGTTTTTGTACCATCAAATCTACTACATTGTCAGTGATAGCGCACTGCTCAATTTGAGTCATATCCCAATGCCAGCCGCCCTTGCTCCCCGACTGTGGCGGGTGAAAAACTAGCAGGTTTTCCTGATACAATGTTTGTAGGAATTGATTGACAAAAAAAGGATTGCCGTCGGTTTTGCTGATTACCAATTCAGCTAACGGTTTGACAGATTCGCGATCGCTGTGCAAAGTCTCCGCAATCAAATGAGTTATGTTTTCCACCCCCAGCGGCGACAAAGCAATTTGATTAATGATAGCTTCCTGATTTCGCAGCGTCTCCAAAGTCATCATTAAAGGATGAGTAGGACTAACTTCATTATCCCGATAAGCGCCAATTAAAAACAGATATTGCGTAGCTTCATCTGTCATCATCAATTCGATCAGCTTGAGAGTAGCAGAATCAGCCCACTGCAAATCGTCGAGAAAAATGACCAGCGGATGTTCTGGCTGGCAAAATACGCGAATGAAATTTTGAAATACTAAATTAAAGCGGTTCAGAGATTCCGTCGGCCCCAATTCAGCTACAGGAGACTGAGCTCCGACAATTAGTTCAACTTCGGGAATGACATCAATAATAATTTGTCCGTTTTGACCGAAGGAAGTGCGGAGTTTTTCGCGCCAAACTGCTAATTGAGCTTCGCTTTCAGTTAAGAGTTGCCGCACCAATTCCGAAAAAGCGCTGACAACGGCAGAGTAAGGAATAGTCCGCTTGTACTGGTCAAACTTTCCCCAAATAAAATAGCCGCGCCTGCGGGTAATAGGTTTGTCTAAAATCTTCACCATTGCAGATTTGCCAATGCCGGAATAACCGGCAATCAGCATCATCTCGCTGCGGGATTTATGCTGTCCTCTCGCTAGGACTGACAAGGGAATTTCTTTTTTCGATTTGAACTCTTTTTTGATGACTGAAATTTGAGAATCGTCGGTGCGGTAGCCTCGATTATTTGTTGCTGCTACCCGTTCAAATGCCGCTAAAAGAGTTTCAACTTCTCGCTGTCTGCCGTAAAGTTTTTGAGGTATTTGAAATTTGTCGGAAATATCTTGGCGACCGAGAGGAAAATCGGAAACAAACCCAGATGTTTGCCACTGAAACAGGCAGGATTCCAAATCTGCTTTTAGTCCCCAAGCACTTTGATAGCGCTCCTCAGCGGTTTTTGCTAACAATTTCATCACAATATCTGAAACAGCTTTAGGAATTTCTGGGGCTATTTCAGCGAGAGGTACTGGCTGTTTGGCGATGTGACAGTGAACTAACTCCATAGGATCGGTAGTGGCAAAAGGGAGTTGTCCTGCCAGGATTTCATAGAAGGTCACGCCGAGGGAATAAAAGTCGGTGCGGTAATCGACTACCCGGTTCATTCTGCCGGTTTGTTCGGGCGACATATAGGCTAAAGTGCCTTCTAAAAAATTGGGATTTTTACTGGGGATATTTTCCAGGTTGGATGCAGTTGAAATGCTGAAATCTATTAGTTTCACTTGTCCTGTAGCAGGATTAAAAACTATATTAGAGGGATTTATATCTTTATGAATTACATTTTTTCCGTGAATCTCTCCCAAAGTTTCAGCAACTTTGATGGCAGTAGTCAGAAATCCTAAAAGGGTAAATTTTTGGGATCCCATAAAAATTTTTAAAGATTCCCCGCCAAAATCTTCTAAAATCATTGCCAGACTATTTCTAACCTGTTGCAACTTATACACTTTCACAACTCCGTCCAACAGGCTTAAGTTGGCAGTGATCTCATATTCGCGCTTGTATCTATTCAGTTCTTCAGGAGTCGGATAGTCTTCTTTGATAAGTTTGATAATAACAGGTTGGTTGTTCTGCTCGTTGTGGCCGCGGTAAACCAGGGAAGTGCTGCTTTCATAAATGAGAGCGAGAACTGCAACGCCGGGAATTGCCATCATAGTTGGGTTCTCTCAAATTAGGTGTGCTTGGTCAATGTTACAGGACTGACGCGCGGCGGGCTAGAAACCCGGTTTCTTCGTTGCTAGTCGTTGACAAACCCAAGATTTTTTCGGGTAAATCGGGTTTATTATCCTAAATCCTATGTTATTCTTCATTATCGCTCAAGAGCTATCTTTTGGGATGTGTGGGAAAGCAGGCCTTGACAGGAATGAGCTACTGCTGACAAAAGCACGCTGGGGCTTTCGTCACCTCAGCAGTTAGGTAAACAAAATCACAAATACAGGATTTGTGCAAGCATTTACTTTAATGCTCGATCGCCATGTTGACAACTAAATCATCTCAGATTCCAAGCAATCGCTTGACTTTAGTGGAGCGTCACCACATCTCGTGAAAATACGCAAGTGCTGAAAGATTTATTTTTTCCGGCGATCGGGCACGAATTTGGGGTGCTTCAAAACAACGGCCGATGCAAATCTTAACTATAATTGGCGACCGAGGCGCGGAGGGAGTTAAGTGTTGCTTCGGAAGCTGCAAGTTCCTTCAGTTCTATCTATTTTGACCATCGATTAACAATAGTGACATACTCCTACACCAACACAAGCTGTCACCATTGGTGTAGGCTTCTCAGTGACTCCAGCTATTGCTTCGGACATTGACTGAGCTTTAAGCACGGGATGACCCACCGCCCTATTTTTGATTCCTATTGCTGCATTATGATCGCGGTCTAGACTACACCCACAGTGAGGGCAGTCATGCCAACGAATATGCAGCTTTTTTGGTACTTTTTCGCCACAACTAGAGCAATCTTGTGAAGTATTGTAGGCACTTACTGGGATTACCAACACACCAGCATTTACGGCTTTATTTGTTAGAATCGACAGAAAGCTTGACCACCCAGCATCCAACACAGATTTAGCTAATTTTGTACGAGCCAGTCCTTTAATATTCAAATTTTCAACCGCAACAACATCATATTTTTTCAACAGCTCGTTAGCCGTCTTAAAATGAAAGTCTTTACGCTTCTCTGCTACTTTCTTGTGACATTTTCCCAGTTGCTTAACTGCTTTCTGTCTCCGGTTGCTACCTTTTTTACGACGCGATACTCGCTTCTGAATAGTTCGCAGACGTTTCCCGGCTTTGCGGTAATGTTGAGGAATTGCAACTGTTTCGCCCTCAGAGGTTGTCAAGAAATTCTTTAGCCCAACATCAATTCCAGTAATCTTTTGAGGATTAAAATCTGGTTTAATCGTAGGAACTGTTGAATCTTCTAGGGAGAGCGTAAGATAGTACCCATCAGCCTTTTTAGTGATAGAGACGGTTTTGATTTTGAATCCATTAGGTATGGAACGGTGTAAAACAACCTTAACTTTTCCAAGCATCGGCAAGTTAATTAAGTTATTTTGTAAACAACCGTCTTTAACTTGAGGATAAGTGAACGTGCGATAACGACTGCGTGGTTTAAATCTCGGTCTGCCACTACGCTTTCCGTTGCTATCACCTTTTAGGAAACGATCAAAAGATACCTTAACTCGCTTAACTACATCTTGAAGAACTTGAGAGTAAATCTCAGCATACCAAGGATGAGTTTTCTTGAGTTGAGGTAACGTTTTTTTCTGACTGTAATATTCGGGATTATCCCGCAGTTCGGGTAAATGGCAAACTAGCGGACACGCATTGATGGGAGAACGGTTTTGCTCGTACCAATTGAATCTATCAGCCAACAAGTAATTGTATTGAGCCCATAGCATCGACAGCCATCTGTCGATTTCAATGGCTTGTAACTTTGTTGGACGTAATCGATATTGGTAAGAGCTTCTCATTCCTTTGGCGTGGTCGGTACATATCAATTAGTGTTACTGTACCAGAATACTTTATTTACTGTCAAGTGCATGAGTAAAGTATATTGAAGTACAAAATAGACTCGTTAAACAAAGAGTTTGTTTGTTTCGTCATCCACCCGTCTAGCAATTCAAAACATAGTTTTGAATTGCTAGACGGGTGGAATCCTCACCTCACGCGCCTTTCATCCCACACTAATCGAAGCGATATAGTGCGGGGATTCCCGTCTGTTTAGCTAACTGACCGAAAGCATCTAGGATACAAGCCCCCGGCTTCATGGGTGGAGAAATAAAAAACCTGTATCCGATAAAGGAACCCCCGAATTTATCCGTGGGGTCAGTCGATTTTAGATTTTAGATTTTAGATTTTAGATTTACCCCACAGATAAATCTGGGAGCTTGAACTAGGGTCTACAATTTTTATCTTTCCACGACTCCTGTACGTGGCAGCGTATCCGTTTTTGGGCTGGGTCAAGGCTTCAATTCTTTAATCTTTAATCGAAAATCTCAAATCGCGCAATCGATTGACCGAAAGCATCCAGGAGACAAGCCCCCGAATTCATTCCTTCGCAGACTCAGGACCCAGAAATAAAAAACCTGTATCCGATGAAACTTGCCCCCCCAATTTATCCGTGGGGTCAATGCTTCAATTCTTTAATCTAAAATCTAAAATCTAAAATCTAAAATCGATTGACCGTTTGAGCAGAGTAAATTTGACAAAAAATGCAGAATTATTGCACCTTGTCTGGTGCGCGGCAGCGAACCCTACATTAATCAAATTTGCCTAACTCTTAAGAAAATTTTAGGAAAGATTAAGAATTATTGCCATAAAACCCAGGTAAAGTTGTTTGAATTGCGAGTCAAATGCCAAGCGGGCAAAGCGTTTGAGCATTTCCCAAATGTGTAAATCCTCAGAAACTTAGTATTTCTCAAGGATTCATCCGGTGAGAAAATCAGAAACAACCTTAAAATTTAGCAGTAATCGCCCGATCGGGCAATTCTCAACCAGCACCAGGAAAAAAACTATGAAATTGGCTTATTGGATGTACGCAGGCCCAGCCCACATCGGCACCTTGCGCGTCGCCACTTCCTTCAAAAACGTCCATGCAATCATGCACGCACCCATTGGAGACGACTATTTCAACGTCATGCGTTCCATGCTGGAGAGGGAACGGGATTTCACCCCGGTGACTACCAGCGTCGTTGACAGACACGTACTGGCGCGGGGTTCGCAAGAACGGGTGGTGGACAACATCACCCGCAAAGACAGAGAAGAACACCCAGATTTAATCGTGCTCACCCCGACTTGCACCTCCAGCATTCTGCAAGAAGACTTGGAAAACTTCGTGGAACGAGCTCAATTGGATGCCAAAGGCGATGTATTGCTGGCGGATGTTAACCATTACCGCGTCAACGAACTCCAAGCTGCCGATCGCACTTTGGATCAAATCGTCCAATTTTACATTAACAAAGCCCGCAAAAAAGGCGATTTAGTAGAAGCCAAAAGCGAAAAACCATCTGTCAACATTATCGGTATGTCTACCCTGGGTTTCCACAACCAGCACGACTGCACCGAGTTGAAGCGTTTGATGGCAGATTTGGGCATTGAAGTCAACGAAGTTATTCCCGAAGGTGCTTCGGTTCATAACTTAAAAAGACTGCCCCGCGCTTGGTTTAACTTGGTTCCTTATCGGGAATTGGGGATGATGGCCGGGGAGTATTTGCAAAAAGAATTCGGTACGCCGATGGTGGATATTACGCCGATGGGTGTGGTGGAAACTGCGCGCTGTATCCGCAAGATTCAGCAAGTTTTGAACGCTCAAGGTGCGGATGTTGATTACGAAAATTTTATTGACCAACAAACTCGATTTGTGTCGCAGGCTGCTTGGTTTTCGCGATCGATCGACTGCCAAAACTTAACCGGCAAAAAAGCCGTCGTATTTGGCGATAATACCCACGCTGCCGCGATGACGAAGATTTTGGCTCGCGAGATGGGAATCCACGTTGTGTGGGCAGGAACCTACTGCAAACACGATGCTGATTGGTTCCGGGAACAGGTAAGCGAGTATTGCGATGAAGTGCTGGTGACGGACGATCACGGGGCGATCGGAGATGCGATCGCCAAAGCGGAACCTTCGGCAATTTTCGGTACGCAAATGGAACGCCACGTAGGTAAGCGGTTGGATATTCCCTGCGGCGTAATTGCTGCACCGATTCACGTCCAAAATTTCCCGATCGGCTACAAGCCATTTTTGGGTTATGAAGGCACGAATCAGTGCGTTGATTTGGTCTACAATTCCTTCACTTTGGGAATGGAAGACCACTTGCTGGAAATCTTCGGCGGCCACGATACCAAGGAAGTGATTACGAAGGGTATTTCGGCTGACTCTGATATGGGTTGGACGAAGGATGGACAGGCTGAGTTGAATAAAATCCCTGGTTTTGTGCGGGGTAAGGTGAAGCGAAATACTGAGAAGTTTGCGCGCGATCGGGGGATTGATAAGATTACCGTTGAGGTGCTGTACGCAGCGAAGGAATCTGTCGGCGCGTAGTTTATTGTTGGGGTGGGCATTTGCCCACCTTGCAAAGTTTTGTTTTGGAGTTAAAATAAGTTAAGTTGCGATCGGTTTATGAACTACAAACTTGATGTGCCGCTATCTCCCAAACTAGAAAAGTATCGCGATCGAATCGAATTAACTATCAAACCCTATATTGAAATTACAATTGAAAACAACGAACCTGCGAACTGGTGGCAAAGTAAATTTGGTGGGTTGCCATACTTACCTAAAGGATTCGAGTATCCTAAAACTCCTAATGGCGATTGCTTCTTATTGCTTGCCCAAATCAACTTTTCCGAAGTACCGCATCTTGAAGGTTTTCCCGATCGAGGAATCTTGCAGTTTTATCTTCCAGATGATGAATTATGTCTTTATGGCTTATCTTTCGACTCTGGTGAAGATATTTTTCAAATTTTATATTTTCCTGAACCCGATCTCAACCTTGAGAATATCATCACCAATTATGATTTTTTGCCCAAATTTGAACGCGGGCCTATTTGGGGAAGTTGCAGTTTGCAGTTTACTAAAAAGTATGCGCCAATTAGTGATTGCGATGAGGGGCTTACAAAACTTTTAGGAGAAGATTTTTATCAATTATTTAGAGAAGACGAGCAACTCGAGGATGATTATATGGATCTATGCGCCCCTGGCGGTCATAAAATTGGTGGCTATCATGATTCTTTTCAATCACACGATCCTAGACCAGATTGCGAAAGCGATCCCTATAGCCTTTTATTTCAAATGGATACCGATGGAAATGAGGTAATAGATATTATGTGGGGCGATGGTGGCGTAGGTAACTTTTTTGTCAAAGAATCAGCATTACAAAAATTGGATTTTAGCGATGTTATCTACGAGTGGGATTGCGGTTGATTGAGGGTAAAAAATGGTATTTTGAGAGTTCTGGTATGGTGCGTCGCTATAAGATTTTCGATTGAGTTCGGAGATGTTAGATAGCGACGCACCCTACGGTATCTATGATGGATTTATCACAACAGCTTACCTGAGAAAACAGCCATCATCAAATAAGCGAATTATATGGATAAAACAGTAAAGATTCTCGAAGATTCCACAACTATTACGGGTTTCTACGATAAAGAAGCGGATGTTCTATATCTCTCGCTGGGAGAACCGCGCGAAGCTGTAGCTGTGGACATTAGCGATGGCGCGATCGCCCGCTATCATGAGGATAGTGAAACTATTGTCGGCATTACTTTAATTGGGTTGCGCCAGCGGGTATTGAAGGAATTGAACCGCAAACTGCACGTAACACCTCATCCCAATGGGTGGGCGGTGACAGAGGAAAATGTAGAGTCAAGTCAAAAGGTATTTCCCACTCAGGAAGCAGCGTTTAAATATGCAGTGGGTTCTGCAAAAGCTCAATGGCTTGATGTGGTAATTCACGGTGAAAATGGAGAAGTTCAGGAAACGATCAATCCAGCCATAGATGCGCTGTTGCAGCGTAGAAAGCGGCGGGAGTTTGAGTCCGGGAAACATGAATGTTTAGATAGTGTTTAGAGGCAGGGAAATAAAAGTGCGATCGCCCACGACAAAATTTGCTATAATAATTAAAAATCGTCGCGAACAAATTGCTAGAAATGCTAGAGAAACCCTAACCGCGTTCAAAGCCGGGAATGCCAAGCGCGGTACTCTAGAACAATTGAAAGCTGATTTACTTGGTAATTACGAATGAAAGCTATTCAGTTTTTACTGATGATGCTTTGACGACTAAAACTCCACCAACATAATGAACTTCGCACTCTTCATCCATATTTGCTGGTTTGCTGTTGCCAGTTTCCTCGCGTGGTGAAGATACTTCCTGCTTCCTCCGTTGCCATAACAAAAAATCAGCAAAGTTGAGGATTTCTTGCAGTTCGATTTCAGAGAAATTTTTCAGTTTGTCAACAATTTGTTCTTGAATAGGTATCACGGCTATTTTTTCCTTGCTTAACACTACCGCTAGATTCAGTTTATACTAATTCTCAAAACTCATGCAACAGTAGCTGTAGGGTGCGTCGCCACCTGCCAATCCTAAAAAAGAGCGACAATCTCCAAGCGACGCACCTTACCTGAAGCGTGAGCGTAAACAAACCAAAAACTCATAATTGTTGCAAGAGTTTGGAGAATTGGTATTAACACCAGGCATGAGCGATCGCCCTTTTCAAACCAAGTACGCGTGCGAAGCTATCCCGTTCGCGAAGCGTTCCCCGTAGGGTAGGGTAGGGAATCGCTCTCACTCCTCATTTTGACTATCTTCTTGCTCAACTTGCTCAAAACTCACTTTCTTATAAATAGCAGATAGAGGAACTTCTAGCTGAAAGGAATTAAACACTAATGCCGTATCTTCCTCATCATACTCGCTATACAACCATCTTTTATTCTCGGTCTTAGAATACTGCTCGATTTTGATTTTTGTTTGGTCAATCAGAATGTATTCTCGAAAAGAAGGAATAGTTTTGTAAAATGTAAACTTGTCAACTCGATCGTAGTTTTTAGTAGACTTTGATAAAACTTCCACAATAACTTGAGGGTTGGTAATCGTGTCTGTGCGATTGTTGCGGTACTCAGGTAGCCCAAAAATTACCATTACATCGGGATAAGTGTACAGTCGCACTTTTGGTATCCACAGACGCACGTCACCGATGAAGACATCATACTCTTGTTCTGGAAGAGCGAAATTTAAAGCAATGTAAACGTTTCCTGCGATCCGATTGTGATTCGTAGATCCGCCTGTCATAGGAATAATTTCGCCGTCGAGATATTCGCTTTTGTACTCTGCTGTTTCTTCCAGTGCTAAATATTGCTCTTCTGTGCAGTAACGTTGCTCGGTTGTTTGCAAAGTGCCTGTCATGTTGATGTTCTCCCGCAAGGATGTTGAACAAATATTTCTTTTGAGTACGCGCGTGCGAAGCTATCCCGTTCGCGAAGCGTTCCCGCAGGGTAGGGAATCGCTCACTTAAATGATAACCCGCATTTCCAAGAAAGCGATCGCCCTTATTCCTCCCCGCTTTCTTCTGGCTCATTTTCCGCCTCAAAATCCACCTTCTCATAGACATCAGCCAGCGCTACTTCAACTTGAAAGAAATTCAAAACTAGCGCCGCATCCTCCTCATCGTACTGACTATACGACCACCGCTTGTTTGCCAACTTACAATACTGTTCTACATAAACCTGAGATTGGTCAATCAGAATATACTCTTGAAATGTCGGCAGCGTTTGATAAAACTTAAACTTATCGCTGCGATCGTAAGCTTTCGTAGATTTCGATAAAACTTCCACAATCACTTGAGGATTCATCACCGTATCCTGGCGATTATTGAAATACTCAGGTGTCCCCGGAATTACCATCACATCGGGATAAGTATAAGTTCGCTTTTTCGGCAGCCACAGACGCACGTCGCCGAAAAACACTCTATAGTCCTGTTTTTTGAGGCCAAGACTTAATGCGATATAAATATTTCCAGCGATTTGATTGTGATTCGTAGTTCCACCTGTCATAGGAATAATTACTCCGTCGCGATATTCACTTTTATACTCTGCTGCTTCTTCCAGGGCTAGATATTCTTCGGGAGTGAAGTAGCGCTGTGCTGTTGGCTGTTCTGTTGCTTGTAGAATAGCTGTCACGGTTTTTTTCCCAACTCAATTGATATTTTGCGTCCAGTTTAACATTGCCCGAAAGTAGAGGCGGGCTCTCCTGCCCAACCCCTACACCCCACAACAAAAACCATTCTTTGGGGAACAGGCCGGAAAGCCTGTTTTTGATAAGATTCCAACATCTACGATCGCCCTCTTTCAACTAAGGGCGATCGCACGCTTATCAACTCGCAACCAAAATTAATCGATTGGATCGAAAACTAAGGTCAATCGAGCCGCGGGAAGCAGTTGTTGGAGAACTCGCAAATGACCCTCTGCATCTGACCAACTGCGAAAGCGACCGATAACGACCCTTTGTAGATTTGGAAGCAAACGAACCACGATCCACGGCTTGAGACGTTTCTCATACGGCATAATAGGTGTATCTCCTTGTTAATTGGAGCCATAGCCAGTCCTGAGCCCTCGGAAAGCATCGGACTGGCTTTTGACTGAGCCTTGATGGGATTAGAGGAATTGTAACATAATAAGCCCAAATATGTGTCAGTAGATTTTTAAGAATAGGGTAACAACACGATCGGGAGCGTAAGCTTGTACCATTAAGAGCGTTGGCAAACAAACAAACATTTACATTGAGCAAGCGCGTTCACGTTACCTTTCCTGATTACGTATATGAAGCTTTGGATCGATGGGCTGACAAGCAAGGCAGATCCACGGCTAACCTGATAGCCTTTCTCGTGGAAACGGCTTTATTGGAAGCCCAACAAAGGGGAGAAGTACCCTCTGGGCCTGAAGATCCCAAAAGCGACACGTAAACAGTTCCCTCGTGGGTTACGGGGGCGTGTCGCGCGATCGCACTTATCGAAATTGATGAAAACTAGCATCAGCGCCCGCAGTTGGCGCCCAATATTTAAAATCATTCTCTGCTTTGTCCTCGCGATCGCCTGTTAGTGCATAAGTCCTATCAGCAATCGAAAGTGCCAGTTATTTAATTGTCCGCCGGCTACTCAGTTGCAGGGAAACTCCCATAAAAATATCATTCTCAGTAACCAGCTTTCGACTATACATTCAATCCTATTGTGGGGCGGGCTTCTAGCCTGCCCCTAAAAGCTTATTGAGAATAGTGCCATCTCTCAGGGGAAACGGAAATTGCATCCCAGGATTTCCTCCTTGAGGCCAATTGTGAAAACTGTACTGTTCGCTCGCCCTCATCAATCCAACTTACCTAGATTAGACGCATCAACATATTTTAAAGGAATGACTTATGAACTTCACAGCAAGACTCACACAAACCAGCTTACTCGGTTTAATGCTATTTGCCAGCAATCCAGCGGCAACCTTAGCTTTAGGACAATCGAACACAAGCACTGCACCAACAGCGTCTCGCACTCAGTCTCCGATTGAAACCATACAAATAGCTAATGTATCCACTCCCCAAAAACAGGTTAGAGATTTTTGTGCTCGCAAAAGACAGACACTGGCAAACTATTTCGAGACCAGCAACTTTCGGATTTATCTGTGCTATAACCACGCCAATCAACTATATTACTACGGCGTTAAAAAGAGTAACGGCAGCACAATCGCCCTGCGTGCTCGTACTGAAGAGGGGACTGGTTACGTGGCCACAAATGGTGCCTACGATTACATCGTTACAGGAGCTAGCCTTAGTATTTATAACAAAGGCAAACGCATTCTCGAACAACGAGTGATTCGCTCCCTTTAGTATTTAAATGCGATCGGGCTTTAGAGCCCCGACTTTTTCAAAAAGCCGGGGCTCTAACAGAATATCTGGCTTGTCTGCTGAGGCAGACGAAAGTTTGTCTAATTTAACCTCGATCTCAAATGACCGGCGCTTCGCCACATTTGAGTTTGAGGTTAATATCGTTTCCGGTTGCATCGGAATAATAAAATCGAGTCAACAGTTAACACTCAACCATTCAGTTTTTCGACTCACAGTCAACAGTCAACAGTCAACAGTCAACAGTCAACAATAATTCCGGTGCAACCGGAATTGATATAACAGGTTTCAACCGCCGAATAATCTCAAAATAAAAAAAACCTCCCCAACAAGGAGAAGGGAGGGTGAAATGACAGTGAGAAACTTAAGTTTTTGCAGAATTAACAATAAGGAGTTACATCTTCGCCGCACTCGTCAGCCAAATAACACAAAGCTCGAAAGCGCAGCCCAACCACTTGCTCGTAAAGCGGATTTAACTTGCACAGTGGCGGAATGGATAATAAAGTGCGATCGCCCACGAGAGAAATTTCTACAATATCAGATGAGCCAATCTTGCTCTCATGCAAAAAATCATGTCAACCTCTACTCCAAGGGAGCATCCCGGTCTTGTGGCGCCCGTCGAGCCTTAAAATGGTTTACCGAAGCGTCCCCAATCCAGATTTAATCATCCCGCTCTCCTGCACAATTGCGGATGCTGCTTCCCCCAAAATTTTGTGTGCGGCAGTCGTCGGATGAATGCCGTCCCAAAACAAAAATCGATCGGGACTACCACAAACACCTCCACCCGATAAACACGCACTCGTCACATTAGTCAAGCCATATTTAGCCGGGTTTGCGATCGCTTCCCGATAAAGCGCATTAGCATCCAGAGTCGCAATCTTTAAGTCAGAATGCTGTTGACTTAATACCTTAACTGTTCGCCTCAAACCCTGATTGTGTGCTTGTGTTAATGCAGTCAGCCTTGCAGAATTAGCGCCTGTTCGCGTCGCCGGTAACTGCCCCAAATCTGGTAAATTTGCCAGCAGGATATTTTTGGCACCCACATCAGCAAGAGACGCGATCGCCCTCCCCACATTTTCAACGGGAACATTCGCATTATTTACCCCCTGCAAATAGTCATTTGCACCCGCCCACAGTACATACAGCGCATGAGGATTTGCCTGTTTTTGGGATTTAGTCCATGACTGAACTTGAGCTAACACACCAGGGACAAGGCTATTGCGATCGCTCCCCGTTGTTGCACCTCCATAGGCTAAATTAGTGACTCGTTCAGGCGGCAACTTTAGGCGATCGGCAAGATACTCTACCCAAACTTTACCATTCGAGTAACGCCCTTGAAAGTAAGTCGAACGAGGCGGATATTGACCCCCGCTCGATCGAAACACCATTCCCATATCCGAAAGGCTGTCCCCAAATACATATAGTTCATTGACAGCCTCAGAACTTTGAGCTGATAGGATGAGTGCAACCATAAAAGATAAAAGCGCAATAATTACGGCAAAAAACGTTTTTTTCAACACTTTGTATTAGTTATATTCTTGAAATATTTGATAAATTGTACCCGGTAATTACCGAGTTCGTGATTTTGACATTTAGTGTTAGTTATATTCTTGAAATCGCTTAAATATTTGCCCAAATTACTAATATATCAATTTTGTAAAAAATGTGGGGAGTAAACCTGAACTTTAATTGTGGGTTGCCCCACTCCACTGCTCAACCTACATAGATTGGTGATGTCCTTGACCAAGAATTTCAAAGGTGGTACCCGCCACGTGATTTATCCGTGGAACCAATCCAAAATCGAAAATCGAAAATCCTCAAGCCCCCGCATTTATCCCTGGGGTCGCCTCTAAAATCTAAAATCTAAAATCTAAAATCGATTGACACTTTTCTAATGGTATCTAGCTCATAGCGCTGTGGCGGGGGCAGAACCGTACATCTTTTGGGAGATTACCCAATAAAGTTACGCAAGAGGCGAACCACCAAAACCTCCCAAACAACTACCCTTGAGGTAAATATCAATAAAAAAAGAAGGGATTTAAAGCTGATTTACTCGACGATCAAGAAATTGAGCGCACTTTTTATCCCGGAAAGCCTGCACAAAACAAAAACCCTCCCCAACAAGGAGAAGGGAGGGTGAAAAGACAGTGAAAAATTTAAGTTTTTGCAGAATTAACAATAAGGAGTTACATCTTCGCCACACTCGTCCGCCAAATAACACAAAGCTCGAAAGCGCAGCCCAACCACTTGCTCGTAAAGCGGATTTAACTTGCACAGCGGCGGAATGGATAATAAAGTGCGATCGCCAATTTTGACTTCTCGCTCAAACGGACACTGGCTGGGAATAAACTTACACAGCAACCGAGCCAACTTTTGACTTTTAATTGCAGTGTTATCAAGCCATTGTTTTAGCGGATGCAAGGGGTCAAAGTGTGGATTTTGACCGTAAGGTTGAGAAATTGTAGCGACATTAACGGCGGTTTCTTGTTTGCCAAATCCTACCCAATGTGGCAGAGTTCGGTAGGAGACTGTATGCTCAAATACGTTCATTTTGCTCTCTTCCTCTTTTATAACGAGGTGCCAAGAACTCTCTGTAGAGCTTGTGCGATATTATCTACAATCAGTATCTACAGCATCTCGTTTTGCTTTACCGGATTGAACTTCTTAAATTTATGACTTAGGGCGAGAAAAGTAGTTCCTGATTTTTTAAAAGACGGTGTGCGCTCTAAAAAGTGTCCTCATTTCAAGCCCAACAATTGATTGATAGGGTAAAAATTCTGTCTTCTACGTTTTAGCTTCAACCTTCGGTTGACTCTCCTTTTGTAGTTCAATTACAATTGTGACGCATCCAGGTGAATTATCCTATACGTGAAAATGCGGAACTTTTAATAAAACTTATAATATTTCTAAATAAGCTCTGCTGCAAAAAACCCTGAAACCTTGACCCAACAATCTTTGCTCGCGATCGCCCAGAAACTCATACAATTAGAAATAATCGGTATCACCGCCCTCACCACCCATGAGCAACCCAGAAACCAAAGCTATCACCCGCGAATTGCAAAGCCACGCCGCCATTCTCGGCGGCTTCGTCTCCCTCCTCTGGATTATCGAAATTGTCGATGTATTCCTGTTCCGAGGCAGGCTGAATGCCTACGGAGTCCGCCCCCGCAGCCTCGACGGACTTCAAGGCATCCTGTTGATGCCTTTTCTGCATGGCAGTTTTGCTCACTTAGCCGCCAATACCCTCCCTTTTGTGACATTGGGTTGGTTGATAATGCTGCGAGAAATGAGCGACTTTTTTATTGTGAGTGCCGTCACTGTGCTAGTCAGCGGATTCGGAGTTTGGCTGACTGGCGCGCCTAATTCCGTTCACATTGGTGCCAGCGGATTAATCTTTGGTTACTTCGGCTTCTTGCTGCTACGGGGCTATTTTGAACGCAGCTTTACATCTATTTTGGTATCTTTAATTGTCGGTTTCTTCTACGGCAGTTTAATTTGGGGAGTTTTGCCGTCGCAGCCGGGAGTTTCCTGGCAAGCGCATTTCTTTGGCTTTGTCGGCGGCGTATTAACAGCTCAACTTTTGGGGCGGCAGAAACGGCGAATTAACTAGAATAAGACTGAGGCTGCATCCTATCATCACCTTGGTTTATTGCTCATAAATTATCTAAAAGCGTAGGTTTTTTGTCAATAAACCTGGTTTCTTGTGTAAGATCAAATCCACTCTTCATCGGAATAGTAAATTCGAGTTCAGTGTTCACGGCGTTGACAGTTGACTGTTCACGGCGTCAACAGTCAACTGTCAACTGTCAACATCATTCCGGTGTTACCGGAAATGATATAACAATTGCGTCCCGGATAGCAAGACTAACTGCTGACCAATAATTCAACGCGGGCCGGCAAGCACACAGTAAAAACCGAACCGCAACCTAACTCGCTTTCAACGTGCATATCGCCACCCATCATCACGCAAAAGTGACGACTAATAGTCAATCCCAAACCCGTGCCGCCATACTTGCGGGTAGTTGATGCGTCGCCCTGCATAAATGCTTGAAATAAATGCTGCAATTGTTCGGGGGGAATCCCAATGCCCGTATCAGCTACCCGGAAAATTATTGAGTCGGAAGGTTCTCCTATTTCTTGAGTGGTTAAGCTGTCATGTTTAACTCTTTCAATACAGAGGCTAATAGTGCCATGTTCCGTAAATTTGGCTGCATTGCTCAGCAGGTTGAGCAATATTTGACGAGTTTTGGTAATGTCCGCATACATCATTCCCAAGTCGTCAGCACAATCAACTTCAAACTTATTAGAATTTTTATCTACCAAGGGTTTGACAGTAGAAACTACCTCGTCAATTAAATTAACCGGGTTGAAAGTTTCTAAGTAAAGTTCCATCCGCCCCGCTTCAATCTTAGAAATATCTAGAATGTCGCTAATTAAAGATAGCAAGTGTTTCCCCGCTGTTTGAATTTTTTGTAAGTCGGGAATAAAATCTTCGCAGCCTAAATCCTCGGCGTCTTCTTTGAGCATATCGCTGTAACCAATAATCGCGTTGAGGGGAGTTCGCAATTCGTGGCTCATATTAGCTAAAAAGGCGCTTTTGGCTTGGTTTGCTGCTTGAGCGGTTTGAGCGACTTTTTGGAATTCTTCTGCTAATTTGCGCTGGGTAATATCTTCAGCAATACCGACGATGCGGTAAATTTCTCCGGTTTGGTTGCGGACTGGAAAAGCCCGATCGCGCACCCAGCAAACTGAACCGTCCGAGCGCACTACCCGATACTCCTCATCATAATCGCCCCGCACCTGTTTCTCAAAAGCAGCCTTGACGCGATCGACATCCTCCTGGTGAATAGCATCCCAAAAAGCCTCCGCTTCTGACTGCAAACTCTGACAGCTCACATTCCATATTTTCTCGCAAGCCGGACTCACATAAACTAGCTGCTTTTGATTGGGTTCTCTAATCCAAAATACCTCATGAATATTTTCTGCCAACTGGCGAAACCGCTCCTCGCTGGCCCGCAACTTCTCCACAGCACTGTGAAATTCAGTCACATCCTGAATCAGCGATGCCACTCCGATGATGCTGCCGTCAGCATCAACCAAAGTCGTATTGTACCACTCGCACAGAATTATTTTGCCGTCCTTTCTGATGTTCTCGTTAAGGCTGGTAACTCCTCCTGTATTAGTCAACAAAGTTATAGATAGTTGCCTCACATACTCCTTAGCACTTTCAGGAACTATGAGATCGACTCCGTGGCGTCCCATTGCTTCCAAGCGGTTGTATCCAAAAATTCTTTCCGCTGACAAATTCCACTCCGCTACTTCAAAGTTTAGATTCCATTCAATCGCTCCCAAAGGAGTTTGGTGAAGATGGAGAGCCAGTTTTTGCTGCGAGTTTTTCAGAGAAATAATTAATTCATTTTTGTCGGCGATCGCAGATTGTACCCGATCTTCGAGAGTAGTAAAGGACTCTTCCAATTGAGCGGCCATCATATTAAAAGAGCGAGCCAGGACACCCACCTCATCCTCCCGGTTTACAGACGCCATCAACCGGGAATCTACCACCATCCCGTCCCATTCTCCCCGGGACAAAGCCTCCGCAGCCTTGCTCAGACGCCGAATCGGTACAACAATCCACCTAGAAGTCAGAGCGCCAATCGCCGTTGCCAGCACCAAAGCACCCAGACACATCACCACAGTATACCGAGTGTTGGCATGAATCCTTTCCATAAAATCGGCTTCAGGAACCGTCACCACAATCAACCAGTCGAGGCCCCTGCTGTCTAAAAGCGGCGTCACCTGTAGAAATTGCCGTTGACCGTCGATCGTAAAATCTAACTGGCGAGATCTGTCAATTTTGTGCAAATCCCCGAAGTGTTCTGTCAAATAGCGGGCGGTCGATCGAATGAGAACATTCTTGCTGCTCGTTGCCACAATCCGTTTCGCAACACCATTGCTAACAATAAATGGCGGTTCCCTAGTAGAATTTGCCACCAATTGCCCAGACCTTTCTACAATAAAAGTCTGTCCTGATTTCCCAATTTTTAGAGTTTCCAAGAATTGATTGAGCTTGGCAAGGGCCAAGTCAGAACCCAGGATGCCAATCAGTTTACCATCATCGCCATAAACTGGTTGAGCAGCCGTAATCGCTAGTTTTGGAGCGTCAAAAAAATTATAGATTTTACTCCAAGTCGGTTTGCCTGCGCGCACCGGAGCTATGTACCAAGGTCGGACACGGGGGTCGTAGTTGAGAGTAGTTTTTAATAGCTTGGTTGGTTCCTCGAACTCGGACAGCGCGTAGCTATGCAAATTATAGCCAGTAGATGGATTAGAAATCTGAACTTGCAACTTGCCGTCGTCGAGGCGTTCAACTCCAATAAAATCTTTTTCTTCGGATGCGAATTGAATGTAGCTAATTTTATCAAAAATTTTGATTTGTTTGTAGAAGTAGCGTTGCAAACTCTCACTATCCTGCAGGTTCACAATGCCGAGACGGATGGCATCGAGATTGAGCTGATTGATTTGGTGTGGCGTTTCAATATAACTATTAATATGTTGCTGGATACGCGATGTGACTTCTGTCCGCAGTTGTGCGGCCACATCGTTGACGGCTATGCGCCCGTTCCGCAGCGACAGCCACCCCGTCAACCCTACCGCCGCGAAAGTCTGGAGGGCAAAAGGCACAACAAGGACGATGCGAATTGGCACTTTGCCTGACATTTTTAAAATTTGGTCGGTCAAATATCTGATTGGCATGATGAAGCAGAAATATTACGAACCCCGAACATTTCGGTAAAGTACAGCCTGATGAGCGCCGGTTTTGAAGTTGAGATGGTTTTAGTAGGCCAAGTGCTGTTAAGAGTTCGGAATTGGTCGCTGGCAACTGAATTTTTAACGACTGCCACCGCCATCTTAGCGCGATCGTCCGCTTTGAGAACAGGGGCAATCGAGATGAATGCGTATCAATCCTGGACTCACTCTACACGCTCATACTATTATAGATTTGAGATTCCAGAATTAAAGAATTCAGAAAGACTGGTTCTGTAAGGGTTTAGAATTTGCCGGCCGTTGCATTTTTTTTTGAACAGGTATCTCAAACCAGGTTTTTTTAGCGTTTTGGCGGTCTGCAACGAACTATTTTCGTGAAAAACAACCGATGGATCGCCGCCCGTGCGTCCAGCACTAACTATTTTTCCACTCCTGACGCGCGCTAATCAAACCAATCGAGTTTTTGGTTGACTCGTGCCTGAAATGACGTATTTTGGCGTTTCAACCCGGTGGCTGCGTCAGTTTTATTTTTCCGATAACGGTATCCAAAGTTATAAGTTTTCACAGCAACTGCAATTGATATCTCCACAAGCAGCTACTTTTGATAGAGTACAACTTAATTGCGACTGGGTACAATCAGCATAGTAGGATGCAACTAGCGGAGGCATGGATGATGAACGCAGTTATTGCTACTCTTGGCACTGCTCTCGGACTGAGCTCAATTTTTATCGGTTTGACGCCGGCGGTTCTCGCGCAACAAAGACTGCAACCAGCGCCCCAATATTCGGAAACGACTTTATCAGGCGACTCGTTGAGGACTGTGGAGGACAGAACCTTAGACTCGGACTACCAAAACTTGATTAGTGAACCAGAAACGGCGGCTAATTCTGCTAGAAGGGAAAGAAGCTTGGGCGACACATTTCGCCTCAAAATCGAGGGCCCATTGGAATTTATTACTACTCCTTCGGACGCCCAGCGTCAAGGAAATCCTTTACCTCCAAAACAAACCGACAGCGGTACAGAAGCGGGAGTTCAGCTTCTGCTAGGACTTTAGCAATTTTAAATGAATTCATTTGAAGCGAGCGATCGCGGAACCCTATTTTTGATTCTCCCAGTTCTTGTGACTGGGATCGCTTTTTTATCTGAGTTTTATCACAAGTTTTGTGCGGTTTCCATCACACTGGGTTCTTTTTTGTGAACCTAAGATTAGACCAATTAAACTTCCGATACAGACTGATTAGCTACATATCTTTACAATAGCGCATAAAACAGGCGGTGAAGGTGATGAGAAAGGCTCAACTGATCGATTATTTGCGGGGAGAGTTGGCAATATCGAATTCTGCGATCGCCGTTGCTCTCCGACACGGTGAACAAGATGCCAGCGAACTGCCGATGGTTCTGTGGCAGTACGGGTTAGTAACACTGGAACAATTAAACCTGATTTTTGATTGGATGGAAGCTCAGCCAACTTAGCAATTTAACTAATGCGAATGGGAAGTCCCGCGCTCTACCGAAGGTGAGCGTCGGGATGAAAATGAGTCAGAAAATAAATTGAGCGACAGCGAATCAATATCGTTTTTGTGCGCGTATGATATTTTTACCGGTATTCTGCACTCCTGATAAATGTATAAAGCTTACAAGTACAGAATTTATCCCACAGATGAGCAAGATGTCTTGCTGGCAAAGTCTTTTGGCTGTGCGAGATGGTTCTGGAATTATGCTTTGAATCTGTGTCAAGAAACTTACAAGAATACCGGGAAAGGACTATCGAGAGCATACATACAAGGTTTGCTCCCTGCACTCAAGAAAGAATACGAATGGTTGAAAGAACCCTATTCTCAATGCTTGCAGGTCGTTGCATTGAATTTATCTACTGCCTACAAAAACTTCTTTGACAAGAGGGCGATGCCACCCAAATTCAAAGCCAAGCACGACAGGCAGTCGATCAGTTATCCTCAAAATGTCAAATTTGACGGTGACTATATTAATTTACCTAAAATTGGTTTAGTTTTCTGTCGGCGGCACCGTGATTTCGAGGGCGACATCAAGACCGTTACCGTGTCTCGTAACCCAGACGGCAAACACTTTATTTCTGTTTTGACTGACGACGGGAAAGAAAAGCCTGAATCCGTCCCAGCAGGTAAAGCTATTGGCATTGATGTCGGGTTGACTCATTTTGCGATTACCAGTGATGGTTCTAAGTTTGGCAATCCCAAGCATTTTGTTAAACGTCAGCGGAACCTAAAACGTAAGCAGCAAAAGCTTTCTCGCAAAAAGAAAGGCAGTCAAAACAGGAAAAAGGCAAGACGGGCGGTGGCAAAAGTTCACTCCAAGATTGCCCGATGCCGGGAAGATTTTCTACAAAAGCTATCCCGCAAGATAGTTAACGAAAACCAAGTTATTGCAGTGGAAAATCTCAACATCAAAGGCATGGTAAAGAATCATAATCTAGCCAAAGCTATTAGTGATGCTGGCTGGGGTATGTTTTGTACCATGCTCAAGTACAAGTCCCAGAGCGAAGGAAAGCAATATGTCGAAATCGATAGATGGTTTCCGAGTTCTAAAACTTGCCATGTATGTCTAAATCGAGTTGAGAATCTCACTCTTGATATTAGAGCATGGAGTTGTCAGCATTGTGGTACTCACCACGATCGTGACGTAAACGCGGCAACCAATATTAGAAATGAAGCCTTGCGGATTTTGGCGTTAGGAACTAGCGCTTCTGCCTGTGGAGGGGATGTAAGTCGATCTGGTAAAACTTCGGTTTTGTGGGACGCCCCGCCCCGTTGAATCAGGAAGCCAGCGCTGTACCACTTAAGTGGTCAGCGTCTGGTAGTTCACAATCCTGATTTAAAAAATAGGGATATCGGATTGCAATTTTTTAACAAATAAAGCTTGCACAAACGGTCGTCGGAAAGTATAGGGTTCAGTGTTTAGGTTAAGGGTGGGTCTTATTTTGTCCCAATTAGAAAAATACAAATATACAGTAGGGACACAACACTGTTGTGTCCTCATTTTTGTTGCCGACTAAAATAAACTGTTTTCAATCTGTCGAAGAGGCGATCGCAGACGGCATCAAACAGACGGCATAAAACAAACCCCAGCAACTTTTAGGATGCCGGGGCTTGTCTTATTTAAGTTGGTGGCGGGAAGTGGATTTGAACCACTGACCTTCGGGTTATGAGCCCGACGAGCTACCAGGCTGCTCTATCCCGCGTCGCTTTTTGTCTCTTTACTAATATAAACATATCTTTCTGAAAATTGCAACCCCTCCATCAAAAAAACTTTTTAGATTGTGGGAGGGGTTGCTGAAATCGGCGAGCGAGTCTCGATCGCCCTAAAGCATCGAAACTTCCCCGATTACCTCCAATCGCTTGAATTCGCTCAGAGTGAGGTAAGTTTCCGCCAGAGTTTCGGCGATCGTCGGAGTAATCCACCCCAACTGCTTGAGCAAGTGAATCGCCACAGCAAATTGAGCACGCTTTCCTCCATCCGTCACCTTAATTGCCAAGCCCATGCCTTCGCCCACGCGGCCAATGCACTGCACCCCTTCGGCGCCGGACTTGCTCACCAATTCCCCTTGAGTCAAGCGCATCAGTTCCGTGTCAAATTTGCCCTCACCGGCAACCATCATCGGGTGATGAGTCATAGCGCGGACAATCCGCTCCATATCCACATTGTTGCCGGAGGCTAACTGAGCGTACAAAGACGCCATTTGCCCCAACTGCAACAGATAGGTAGGAGCGCCGCAGTCGTCGCGAGCGCTGATAAACTCTTCGGCAGGCATTGCCAGCAAGTCAGCCACTTTGCCCAAAATAAGCTGCTGGACAGGATGTTTGCGGCGTAAATAAGTGTCCAGAGGCCAGTGCAGTTGCTGACAGACAGCCAGCATTCCGGCGTGTTTCCCGGAGCAATTGTATTGCAGGGCGCTCTTTTTGCCTTCGGGAATGGGGCATTGAAGTTTAGAGGGGTCAATGTCGCAGCGCCACAGGACGTTAAATACCTGGCGCGATTGCTCGATCGTACCTTGATGGGAACTGCAAATAATCGCTAAATCTCGATCGGTCAATTCGTAGCGTTCTAAAGTGCCAGTCCCCGTCACCGCCAAAGCTTGAAAAGGCTTGAGTGAAGAACGGACAAATGAGGCCGTTTCCGAGTTACCAGCAACAGACAGAACGCGCCCGCGGTTGTCGCAGACAGCGGCCTGGGCGCGGTGCCTCGATTCCACAATACCTTCGCGCAGCAGTGTGACTTCCAGTTCGGGAGCTTGGGTTCGTTTTCCCCTTGTCATATCAATTTTAGATTTTAGATTTTAGATTTTAGATTGAGGCCGGTGGAAGTTTTGAGTTGCGAGCTGCCAGTTACGAGTTATAAAGTTAATCTTTCTGCGATCGTTTCTGACTCATGCACTCCGTGTGCCCTGTTGGCGGTGCGCGGCAATCTCAAAACTCAAAACTCCCTTCCATTCCCGATTACAAACAACTCCAAGTTAGTCCCCCGGCAACCAGCAATACTGTCAAACCATAAAATGTCTGCCGCAGACGCCTGAGAATTGGTTCTAGTTGGTAGTTAACAATCAACTGGTCTTGAAGCAAAACTTCGGGAGTTTTAGGCCAAGATTGACAATCGTACCAGCCAGACTCTTCGTAGACGACCGTGGGATTTGAAAGGCGCGATCGCACGTAGAACCAACCCAAGTAGAGCCGCAGCAAAGCTAATCCTAGAATAAAACCGGCACCTGCGGCACCGCTGAGGACAAATTGAGCTGGATACTTGACAGGAGAAAAGCTAGAAGCAGCTATCGGCCCGGATACCAAGCAACTCCAAGCCCAAACCCAAGCTAGTTTTGCCAGGTATCCGGGCCAATTGAGTGTTACCCAGCTAAAAAACCAGGATTCTTTAAGTTCTTGGTATTCATTGATCGGCCGCTGTTCTTGCGGAACGGGACAAATAGAAGCTGAAACGTTTTTCACATTAGCCATCCTCACGGCGTGGGGGAAAAGTCAATGCGTTCGGCGTGTCCCCAGAACGCTTCTAAATTGTAGAACTCCCGCTCTTGAGGCTTCAAAATGTGAATGATCGCGTCGCCGTAGTCCATGACGACCCAACTAGCGTCTGATAGCCCTTGTGTACGCAGTGGCAAGCGTTGCCACTCTTCTTCAACTTGGTCTGCTATTGCTTGGGAGATGGCTCGTACCTGCACGTTGGAAAATCCGGTGACGATCGCAAAGTAGTCTGCCAAAAAGCATACTTCTGACACGCGGAGCAATACAATATCTACTGCTTTGCGGTCATCGGCTGCTTGGGCAACGGTCATGATCAGGCCGCGAGCTTCGTCTTGGGATGTGCCGTCGGTTGCTGTAGACTGAGCCCTGGAGTATTCGAGTTGGGTTAGATCAGACATTAAGTGTTTAATTTCCTAATTGATACGGTAAGGGGGAATCGGTGCGTTTTCGCGATCGATTGTTGGCAGTTTGAGGCTGGAAATAGGAATTAGCTTGAAGCCAAAAGTAAGGACAGAATTTCTGGTAAATTTTACTTTTAACTTGTAATTTGTTCGATCGACTTCTGGGTCGAATTTCCTGTTTCCGGCGATTCGCGGGCCATTTGCAGCGCCCAATTCCGCGTAAGTACGGTGCGGGGATGGATGTAGCAGCGAGTTTCTAGCAAATATTTAAGAGAATAATCGCTAGTTTGCCACACGGCTGCATAAAGATTTTGCCAGCTTGCCTCGCGCAGTGCTTCTAGTGCGGCTGTGTTGCCGCGGCTCGGCTCTATGGTATCTGCTATGAATACGGTACAACTGAGCTGGCTCATGTTTGGTCGGCCGAGGGTGTGATTGGCGATTGCGTCCAAAATTTCTCGATCGACCACCCCGAATTCGTCTCTAGCGACGATCGCGCTGGCGTCTGCGTGCAGCAAATGCGGGTGTGCTTCCAACACTGAGTCTAACTCTAAACCTTCCTTCTGGGCCATTTGCAGCAGCAGTTGAGGTTTGAAGTATTTTGCCAAATCGTGCAACAAACCGGCCGATCGGGCTTTTGCTTCGTCGAGGCCGTAATGGCAAGCCAAGTCACCTGCTACTTGTTCGACTCCGAGGATGTGTTTGATGCGGGCAGCAGGAACGCGCTCAGAGAGCCAAGCTAGGACGTTTTCGCGAGCGGGTGCAAGTGCCAAGTATTAACTCCGAAATTGTATGAGCTACTATTTTAGCGTTTTGTTTTAATGGACTGCGGTGTCGGGCACGCAGGGGTGTGGTGATATCTGGGATGGGGAGGGGTGAAGGGGGCGAAGGCTGGGCGGTTTCATTAGAGCGGCAAATCATGGTTTTGTAGGGGTAGTGCGACCCCTACTCCCCGTGCCTACCCCCTCCACTTCATTCTAGAACATCCACCTCATCATTCAATCCGAGTTCTTGGAGTGCAATTTTAGTCTCATCCCGCCTTTGCTGAGATACCTCACCTTCGATAGAAACTTCTATTTTCACTGTGAGCTTAACATTTTTGTCACTGGCAAATTTACTCAGAACTTTAGTATAAAAATTCATCCACTTCTGAGGACTAATTTCACTAATCCATCTCAATCCTTTAGGTGGAAGTGGGATGGTTTTGGGGTCGGGTAATTGATAAATTGTAGCATTTTGTTTCGCTATGCCACCATTAGAAAATTTTACGGTAAATTCAGCAATAGCACTGATTGTTTCTACTGTTGCTGTCACAGTGAAATTGCCCTCATCTTCTCCAACTGTGAGAAGCCCATTGGGTTCAAGATTACCGCCTGTAGTAGTCCACTGTATTTCACCAATAGCAATTTCTTTGTCATATTGATCGCGTCCCCGTGCGATAAAAGTTTGCTTTTTACCCGGTTCGAGTTGCACTTTGGTGGGGGAAATTATTAACGCGCTCAACTTTGGCGGATCGGTGATACGTTGCAGGTAAGCGGCGGCTACCTCTGATTTAATGATAAACAAATCGTCTGAAATTTCGATTTTGCTGGCTGGTAAATCGGTTTTGAACTCAAACGGTTCGTATCGATCGCCTGATGCTTTGCCAACTAATGCTAAAGTACCATCTTTGACACCGCGAGCGATCGCCTCTTTCACCGCATCCCCTTTCAAAAGTCGCGGAAACGAAGGTGAAGCAAAGAAGGCATCCCGCACAGACTTGGTACTCCACTCCTGGAAAGCACCAGACCAATTGCGAACCAAAAACCGAGGACTCACCGCCTCTTCCACATCCCCATCCAGGCGCAAGCGATTGATAATTAAGTCTACAATTGATTTAGCAGAACTGGAAGTCACTAAACCCAAATCCACCACCCGTAACTTATTATCTTTCCCTAACAATGCGACGTATTTATAAGCGCGCCATACGGTTTCAATCAAATCGCGCTGAGCCTTTTTCAGGTTTTCAGATAATTGCTTTTTCTGCACGTCATCTAAATTGGTTTCCTCATCCCGAATGTCTTCCCAGGATAGCATCTTGCGGGCTTCTTCGCGCAATTGAACATCAGAATCGACGATCGCAAAAATTAGCGCACTCTTAAACGTTCTCGCTGACGCACCAGACTCGCGAATCATTGACTCCACCAACTTTAGGGTACTCTCATCCTGTTTGGAATGGGTGGGAGACATCACCGCTAAAGTCAGCACAGCTTGATTGGGAAGATTGTTAGGTTGTTCGGGAAAACATATAACCTGAATTCCCTGATTAAGGGCAAATAGCTTCTGAATCTCATTGAGAATTCGCTCATCAATGCGATGCCCTTGCACGTTAGCGCGGCGGTCTGCTAGAATCTTGTTGAGGTTTGGATAGAGACTAAATCGATACTTAGTTTGCCCGACAGTTAAGTAATAGCAATCGCTAGTTAAAGATTCCAAAACCGTTTCTACATTGCCAATATCTACATTTGGCTCACCTACAGCCAGTCGAATTTCTGGGACAGTTGCTTCTGTGCGAGTGCAGCCACCATTAGATTCAAAAAAGATCGCAGTCGTCACTTTCCGATGCAGTCGTGATTTCTTAATATCTTCCGTAGCTTCCGCATCAAGACGAATGGCGTGAGAGTTTTTTTTGCCGCAAATATCAGTTGTCACCGGCCCTTCTAGGCGATCGTTTCCCAGTTGATCGAATACGGCGGCTCGAAATGATAGGTCATCTAGAGGTGCAGTTCCTAATCCAATTAGGGCATCGCGATGGTTGCCTTTATAACCTTCTTGGTAGGCAATAGACACCCACAAAGCTAAGAGTCGGAGGACACCTCTGGTGCGTTGAAATCGAGGCAAAGCCTGCCATTTACGCTCGAATACCGATAGCACCGTTGGATGAAAAGGATAAGTCGCGACAAAGGCTTCCCGCGCACTTTCAATCGGGAAACTAGGCAACTGTTGCTTGTGTTCAATCACCCAATCTGCATACTCGTTACAGGTAGTAACAGCATCCTTGGGAAGCATGATTTTACCTTCAGGGGTGACAGCATTAGCAGTCCATTCAAATAAGCGACGGCGGATAATTTCTGATGTCTCAGATTCGGCAGACATCATAATTGCCTTACCCAATCTGTCGAGCACTTTCTTGAAGCGCTGTTCGTCGGCTTCGTCAGCAGCAGTATATTCCATCTCCGAGGCGGGAATAGATACTACTAAAACGACATTTTTTTCACCTCTGGCAGTTTCTGAGAGGGCTTGAATGAAGTTATAAAGCCGATCGCCATAACCGGTTTTGCGATAAGTGCTGGCGTAGTTGATAATCTCGTCTAACAAAATCAAACAGGGCTTATCTTTAGGCAAAAACTTGCGGATTACATCGCCCTTGGGTTCAATAAATTGTGCTTCGTGTTCGGCGACAATATTAAAAGCCGCTTCCCCTCCCAACTGATAGGCAATTTCACCCCAAGGTGTTTTGCGTAGAGGAGTGCCATCATCGCCACCGCGCCCGGTGATGGAGTCAAATTCAGTGCCGACAAATACGGCTACAGCGGCTTCGGGGATGGCCCAAATGGCTGCTTGGTTTAAGATTTTATCGACTCCCGTCCATTTGTTAGCAGCAGGGCCGTGTTTTGCTAAGTGATAGAGTAGAGTTAATGCGTGAGTTTTGCCGCCGCCAAATTGCGTAGAAAGATTAAATATAGCTGAGGTTTCTGTGGTTTCACCGGAGAGTCGCCGGACTACCTGAGCGGCGAGGTATGTTAAATATTTGGTAAGATAAGTGCGATCGAAAAAGCGATCGGGTTCTTGATAATCTGCGGGCGCTCGTTTGTCTCGCACTTGGTCGAGATGTACGGCAAATTCGGAAGCATCTAAAGGTTTGCCCTCGCGCAAGTCTTCGCGGGGGATAAGTCCTTCAATTTTATACCAAGGTTTGAGTCCTGCCACAATATTACTTCCTATTTATGGGTTAATTTATAACGTATCCCAGGTTTATGGAGTTTCATTCTCTGTAGGGGCGGTGCCCCCGTGCCCGCCCCAATCTCTGAAACACCTACAAAATTGTAGACGCGGAGGGTAGGCACGGGGGCACTACCCCTACAAGTGGAATCGGCTATATTTAAAATCCTAGTCCTTTCTTTCTTGCTAAAACTCCATCCACCCAGCGCTTTTCATCAGTGCCCGTGGGATACAAGGCTGAGAGGGACTGGGCTAATGTCCAGAAGCGCTTGTCACTTCCCACGCCGTCATCGACTAAGAAGCGTTTGAGGGCTTCGCTGCGTCCAGCCGCAAATAGAATCATGGTTTGGTGGATGCGATCGAGTACAGTTTTACCTTGATTCTCAATATTGGTATCGCCCCAATCTTCTGACACTTCATCGGCTGTGCTCTCTGAAGTATCAAAGAGACTCAATTGCTTGTGGTCTTTTTTCGGGCGCTTGACTGGGGCTTGGCCCGCGTCTTTGCCGAACAGATATTGCGATCGCTCTGATACTGGTAGCAGTCGGGCTTTATCCGCCTTTACTTGTATCCCACATTCCGCACCCCCAACTGGCACATACACGGAGTGAGGGGGTAAAAGTGAATCATCCGAGACAATAGTGAG
>NZ_JAUBUJ010000062.1:38471-50842 GCF_036705405.1 Microcoleus sp. B13-B6 | reverse complement strand
TCCCGCTGTGCCCGTTGGTGTTCCCGCTGTGCCCGTTGGTGTTCCCGCTGTGCCCGTTGGTGTTCCCGCTGTGCCCGTTGGTGTTCCCGCTGTGCCCGTTGGTGTTCCCGCTGTGCCCGTTGGTGTTCCCGCTGTGCCCGTTGGTGTTCCCGCTGTGCCCGTTGGTGTTCCCGCTGTGCCCGTTGGTGTTCCCGCTGTGCCCGTTGGTGTTCCCGCTGTGCCCGATGGCGGGGTTGTCGCAACCGGTGCCGCAACATTAACGTTAAAAGTCCCTAAACTACCAGCAACAGCAAGATTGCCAAGTGCATCTTTAACCTGACTTCCTTGCAAGTTAACAGTGTAAGTTCCATTATCAGTATTATCCCAACTTCCGCCAGGGGGAACAAAGGAATAAGTCGCTGTCCGAGGCGTACCATTACTATTATTATCGACGCTGACAAAAGTAGCAGGAATAGCGCCACCTGACCAATTTATCAAAACATCAGAACTATCCAAGCTTGAAACATCGAGAACATTATTATCGCTGAAAGTGACAGTCAAAGTTTGACTGGTTCCGCCCGCTGTAGTCACATCCGCAACAGCATTTAAACTGCCAGTGGGCGGTGTTTTGTCAATGTCGTAAACTTGTCCCGTTAAGTTACCATTGCCAGCCGTTGCACCGCCTAATGCCACTCCCAAGCTGTTTTTGATGCTGTCATCATCAACTAAATTTAACCCAATTTTACCGCTGCCCGTACCTGTGTTAACTTGCAGTTGGTAAGTCTTAGCATCAACAGGAGTTAAAGTGCCAATGGATGCACCAGTTACACCATTTGGGACTAAAGTAAAGTCAGAAACGTCAACGCCTGTAACATCTTCAGAGAATTTAATCTCGTAGGTGGCGGTAGCCGCAGCAGTGGGAGATGTCGCAAGGCGGTTGATAGATGTAACTGTGGGAAAGGTGTTGTTATAAGCAACGGTATTATCTGTACTTGTACTGGCAGTGTTGTTATTACCTGCTGTATCAGTAACGCCGTTAGCTTTGATGCTGGCAATTACATTACCTCCCCCTGTCATGCCGTTGACTTCGACGCTGTAAACAGTGCCACTACCTCTGATGGTTGGTATTAATGTTCCCGCTGCTGTACTTGCAGTTAAGTCAATATCAGCCGCATCGAAACCAGTGACAGGTTCGCTGAAAGTGACAGTATAGTTGATAGGTGAAGTTGCAGTCGGATCTGTTTGCTCTGTAGCTCGATCGATAGTAACAGTTGGGGCAATGTTGTCGTAGGTAACTATATTATCGGTACTGGTACTAGCAGTATTGGTATTACCCGCAATGTCAGTGACACCGCCTGCTTTTACTATGCCGATCGCACTTCCCACAGCAGTCATACCGCTAACTGCTACATTATAATTAGCACCGCTACCCGTTACCGTTGCTGTAGTTGCACCAGCCGTGCCACTTAAGTCAATATCAGCCGCATCGAAACCAGTGACTGGTTCGCTGAAAGTGACAGTATAGTTGATAGGTGATGTTGATGTTGGATCTGTTTGCCCTGTAGCTTGATTGATAGTAACAGTTGGGGCAACGCCATCAACTAATACACCCGTTGTCGCAGCGACTCCATTTAAAGTCAGGGTGGCATTATTTTTAGTCGCATCTTGAATCGTCGCGTCGCCTGTGAGTGCTAAGTTAGCGCCTACAGTGATGCCATTGCTGTCAAGGTTGCCTGATGCTGCGGTGTAGCGGAAAGTTTGGGTAGTCGATGAGGCACCGCTGCTTGTGAGAATGGCATTGACAGTACCTCCAGTGTCGAGAGTGATGGGGAGGTTGGCGCTACCAGTACCGGGGGTGATGGTGACGGGTTCGCTAAATGTTGCCGTGAAGTCGAGGTTTCCGCCAATACCGTAAGTATTATTGGCGGGTACGGTGACGCTGGTAATGGTAGGGATGCCGTCGAACTTGTGCCTGCCGCCTGCGGTGGGAGTTCCAGTTTTGTTGCCGGCGGCGAAGGTGAAGTTAGAGAGGGTAGGTTCGTCGATAGTGATGGTGTTGCCTTGGGTGGCACCTGTGGCAATGTCAGAAGTTAGGAATAAGTAGCCTGTGGTGCCGGTGTTGATGGTTTGGGTGAGACCGGTAAAGTTCAGGGGACTGCCGGAGGCGACTGGGATTTGGGTGGCGAGGGTGGTATCTCCCCCATCTAAAATGTTGTCGGTGGAGTAGATGAGTTTGAAACCGCTGATGTCTGGGGTGGTGTAAGTGCCGATGGGAGTCAGGGTAACGCCTGTGAGTTGGGCGTTAAGGGTGGTAACGGCTAAGTCGATTTCGTATAGTTTTTGCTTGGTTGTGCCTGCTAGTAGGGTAGTAGGAGTGATTTCGGGAGTGGTGACAGCGATAGCTGGTGTGGGTGCCGCGGCAATAGTCCCGTAAACGTCGTTATTATCCTGGTCGCTGCCGACACCACCGATGGGAGTGTTAGCACCGGGAGGTCCTGCTTGATCGACTGCGGTGTTGCCGGTGAAGGTGGTTCCTAATGAGGTGACGGTAGGTAGCTTAGTTGGCATTCCTTGGTTGTTGCGGTTGGTGTTTTTGAGAGAACGCATGGCGAAAATTGCCCCGCCTTTGCCTTGACCCTTGACATTACCTGTGCCGCCTGTGGCAGTGTTGCCGATAAATGTGGTGCTGTCAAGCATGAGAGTACCTTGACGGATGAATACTGCACCCCCCATACCCGCGCCGCCGCCGTAGCCGTTGCCGCCGTTGCCGACGGCGACTTCGCCGTTGCCGCCGCCGTAGCCGCCGAAGCCGCCGTAGCCGCCACCGAAGCCGCCGACGACTTCGCCGTCGAAGTCGGCGCCTACGGCGCCACCGCCGCCGCCGCCGCCGCCGCCACCGAAGCCGCCGAAGCCGCCGTAGCCGTTGCCGCCGGGGCCGTAGCCGAAGCCGCCGGGGCCGCCTTGGCCGAAGCCGCCGCCGCCGCCGAAGCCGCCGTTGCCGCCGTAGCCGAAGCCGCCGCCACCGCCGCCCTCGCCGCCGGGGCCGCCGTAGCCGAAGCCGCCGTTGCCACCGAAGCCGCCGCCGCCGCCGAAGCCGTTGCCGCCGTTGCCGCCGAAGCCCTCGCCACCGCGGCCGCCGCGGCCGCCGAAGCCCTCGCCGCCGTTGCCGCCGAAGCCCTCGCCACCGTTGCCGCCGAAGCCCTCGCCACCGTTGCCGCCGGGGCCGCCGCCGAAGCCGTTGCTGCCAGTTTGGTTGGCACCATTATTAGCCGGATTGAGAGGCACGAAATTAGCACCGCCGCCCGTGTTACCAATCCCACCATTTCCGCCAATGGCAGAGTTATTAGAAAAGGTGACAGAATTCAGGCTGACTGTGCCGTCATAAATAAACAAGCCACCCCCCATGCCTGCGCCCCCACCACTACCATCTCCGCCCTGGGCGCGGCCCCCGCGAATGGTCATTTTGGTGAAACTGACGGTTCCAGACTTCACAAAGAAGGGGCGAACGTCACCCGCGTCATTGCTGCCACTGTTATTTGCATCGCCGCTGACAGTGAAACCGCCACCAATAAAAGCAATATTGCTGTCGATTAGCTGATTCGGAGTTTGTGTAAACCTGACATTTGTGGTGAGGGTAATGGTGTCATCCTCTAGTGTGGTATTCGCATCTAAAATTGCTTTGCTCAATGTGCCTGCTACAGTGCCAGTGCCATCATCGGTTGCCTCTGTGACATTAAAAGTCGCCAGTGTATAGTCATAATCTTCCATCGCCTGCCGATTAAACGGCACGGCGGATTCAATCTGGCCCGTTACTATTTCTAAATCCCAGTCGCCGCCTTTAGCTGCAGAACCCGTCAAGTCGTTAGAGGCTGCTACATCTGCACCTGTGAGTTCACTCAATCGCTTGACAAAATTATTGCCAGTTTCTGTGGCGGCTGCATCGCATCCATAAAGTAGGATATCTCCGTTCTCTGTCAGAGCATTTCCCCACTGTTTTAGCTGAGTGTTGAATTTTTCGAGGTCATTCCCATTGAGTACGTCTGCACCGAGTTTTAAACTGCCTTGGTTGCCGTGAGAAACTACATGAACAGCTTCAATGCCACTTTCACTAGCCAGTGCTTGGGTAATTTGTTCAATGCCACTACGCTTGTCATCTAAAATGACTATTTTGGCGTTAGCATCTGCGCCCTCTATCAAGTTTTGATAATTCTGTACAGAAGAGTCAACGAAAATAATTTGCTTGTTGGCGGTTGATGAGTTCATAATTCCTGCTATCCTTTATATCTATCGTTTACATTTAAGTCCGGCAGGGGTTGAAACCCCCGCATCAAAGCTTAATCTCAAATCCGGTGCCATTGGAATTGATATTACCCACAGTCAGGACACGGCACCGTGCCAATTGGTGTCAACTTAAGCTGTGTTCCCGCCAATTCAGCTAGTAAACCCGCCAGTCCGCCAGGGAATGAATTCCCTGTCTCATAGCTCAAGTCCTCTTAAGAGGACTAATGAGTTTTTCAGTCCTCATAGCGAGGACTTTCGCTTTGAGGCAGGGGTTTCAACCCCTGCCGGACTGTGGCTTCGCTACAATCGCACTAGCACGACTATTTGTTGAATCTGTCCAAAAAGATAAGCCATCAAATCGCTCAAACAAGTCGGGGGGTAAAATTGTTTTTCTCGGTTTAAACTCGACTTGAGAACGCACTTGATGTAACCCTTGTGTTTTCAGCTTATTATCAAATTCTGGCTCGTGATATTGAACATTCTCGAAATCATGCTCAAAATGCTCTTCCCCAAGAAATTGATAAATCAGCGACATTGTTTTAGCCGGCTTTATGGTTAATAGGTCGTAATCTACCAGTAGAAGAGATGCACTCTGTTCGCTATAAAATGCTTCTTTAAGAGCGTTATAAGCATAACCAACTAAACGCGAACCTTGACTTAATGCTTCGGTACGGCTATAAACTGTAGCCCGTTCCGCTGGATTATTAAATAACCTCGAAACATCAAAGGCATTGCGGCGAATCAGTAGCTCAATGCTGTCCATAATCCAACCGATGTTTCTGACGCAGCAGATGACTTTTGCTTCAGGAAATAGTTCCAGAATTAATGGCAACTTGCTGCACCAAAGACGATTTGTGTCGAATATCACTTCTTTTTCAGCTTGCGGGTGGTAATAAGCTGAAAAGATGCTCATAATCAGTGCCCGTTTTTGTTCAGAGGAAATAAATACGGAAAACTCATTATCTTCGCTCATGGCTTCCAACATTCTCTCCACTAATCCCCCGACTGGGCTAGTCATAGCAGCGTGAAAGCGGGGATTTTGTCGTAGTAATGCACCCAGTAAAGTAGAGCCTGAGCGGGGTAGTCCTGATATGAAGTGGGCTTTCACTGGCCTCGTGGGGGAATGGGTTTCTATAACATTAGATGCAACTTAAATCTATCATACCACAGATATATCTTTTATACCATATTTTTATTTAACACTTCGCAACACAACATCCAGGTTTACGATATCTTTACAATCTAGACATCGTGGGTTGGCTTTCCCCTATCTCTATCGTTGCTTAGGGCCCCTGCCTCTGTAAAGTCGGAAAAGTCGGATCATAAAGTCGGAAAAGTCGGATCTTTGCCATGAGGACAGAATTACTTGGGAATTTTAATCGCAGATGGTGGCGGATGTACGCTGATAGACCCAGATGAATGTTGATTTGGGTCAAGTACGATGGATAAAACCCGCAAGGCGAGGAAATTACGATCGCCCTACATTTGGGATATATTAAAGATATGCCTCCAGATTCTATGAATAACGAACAAGCCACTTTCAATACAGTCCACGAACACGAAATTTTTGGCGATCGCGATTTTCCATCTTGGTTAACCCAACAACAAATCAGCCTCGCTTGCACCACCTATCAAACCAGCAGGTTAATGTTAATCGGTGCTGCACCCGAAACCAACAGAATCTCGGCTTTTTGGCGAATATTCGATCGCGCAATGGGGCTTTTCTGCACGCCGGAACGCATTTATTTAAGCTCTAAATATCAACTCTGGCAATTAGATAATGTCTTAGAATCCGGGAAATTATACCAAGGATACGATAAATTATATATACCAAGAATCGGTTATACTACCGGAGATATCGACATTCACGATATCGCAATCGATAAAAATAATCAAATCATTTTTATTAGCACTTTGTTTAATTGTATCGCTACTTTGAGCGATCGCCACAGTTGCAAACCTCTCTGGAAACCCGGTTTTATCTCACAATATATAAATGAAGACCGCTGTCACCTCAACGGTTTGGCGATGGTGGGGGGGGAAGCGAAATATGTCACGGCGTCGAGTCAGTCGGATGTGGTGGATGGCTGGCGCGATCGCAGGCAAAACGGCGGTATAGTTATTGATATTGAATCTAATGAGATTATCGTCACAGGATTGTCAATGCCGCACTCACCGCGCTGGTATCAAGACAAGTTGTGGCTACTGAATTCGGGGAGAGGGGAATTCGGTTATGTGGATTTAGACACAGGGAAATTTGAGGCAATTACGTTTTGTCCGGGATATGTGCGAGGACTGGCATTTTGGCAAAATTGGGCAATTGTTGGACTGTCGAAACCTCGGGGAGGTGACAACACTTTTAGCGGTTTAGAATTGGATGAGTTGTTGCTGGCCAAGGATGCTGAGGCTCGCTGTGGTATGATGGTGATTGATTTGACTACGGGGGCGATCGTTCACTGGTTGCGGTTTGAAGGAATTGTCACAGAACTCTATGATGTGCAAGTGATTCCTCAAGTACAAAAGCCGATGGCGTTGGGTTTTCAAACGGATGAAATTGCTCAGTTAATTACTTTGGAACTTTAACCGCAGATGGTGGCGGATGTACGCGGATGGACGCAGATACAGCAGATTCCACGTTTATGAAGCACACCCCAGAAGTGCGATCGCCCTAGGGAAACGGCATTACCCAAAGCGTGTCAACTTAAGCTTTTAGTCCACCAGTCCTCCCCCCCACCCGCTATTCCGCCAGGGGTTGAAACCCCTGTCTAATAGCTAAAGTCCTCTAAAAGAGGACTCAAGAACTCATCAGTCCTCTTTTAGAGGACTTGCGCTTTGAGGCAGGGGTTTCAACCCCTGCCGGACTGTCGGTTTGATGTTAAAATGTTTACAGAATGTACGCAGAGGGTGTGAGAGAAAGTATTTAAGCGGGATTTGATATTACTCAAAAATAGCTCCATCTAAGCTGGTTTTTCTTAAGTCTGTTCTCGCTAAATTTGCACCTCTTAAATCAGCACCTGTTAAACAAACATTGCTTAAATCTGCATAACTTAAATCAGCACCTCTGAGATTAGCATCCGATAAATTTGCTCCTGATAAATTCGCCCTCACAAGTTGCGATTTACTCAAGTTACAGCAACTCAAATTTGCTGCTGGCATCTGTGCCGCCATTAAGTTGGCTTTGCTTAAATTAGTGCCGCTGAGGTTAGCTAAATTCAATTTTGCATAACTCAAATCAATGTTTTCCAAGCAAAGTTCGCTCAATTGCGCGCATCGCAAGTTAGCATTAATAAAAAACCTGTCTCCAATTCCATAACGGCGCAGCAATTCGTCAACTTCCAGCCGAATTAAAACCGGTTCGCAAGTATTTTGGTAGCACCACGATGTCTCCAGCAAACGGGCGGCTGCTTCAATTGCTACCTTGTCGCATTTAGTGAGCACCAAGCTATTGCACCCATCCCACTCACCGTTGAGCATGAATGCCATCTCAGAAGCTGCTGCACTTGAGTCGCATAGCAAAACGGTTTCTGGTTTGGGTTGCAGCCAGTTCATTAAGGCGATCGAGCTGTTGTTTTTCACTGTAGATTCAGGATTTGTGCGTCTTTCTTAATTATAGGTAAAAATATTGAAAACATTATGCACAAATTCGCTGCGGCTTCAGAGAATGAATTAATTGTGTTTGGTGCAGCCAGACCAGGATACCGCGATGCAGAAATTGCTGGGTGGATTGAATTTATGCAGGGGCATAATATCAAGCAAGTTTGCTGCTTGCTCGCTCAGACGCAACTCATCCGCTACAGTGATTTACTGGGAACATATCGGAAAATATTTGGGTGCGATCGAGTTTGCTGGGCGCCGATTGCAGACTTTGAATTGGTCGATCGCGATATTTTAATCGATCGCATATTGCCGTTCTTGGAATCTGCAAATAGCAAAGGTGAACGGGTGGTAGTTCACTGTTCTGGGGGGATCGGACGTACAGGACAGGTTTTGGCTGCTTGGTTGGTCAGCGGGCGGGGATTGTCTAACAAACAGGCGATCGCAGCCGTAAAAAAAACTGGCAGAAATCCCTATGAAGCAGCAATCGCAGCTTGTTTGAAAGGTCGAAACCCCTGGCTAGTCGTTGAAGAACTTAATGCTCTCTTAGATGATTGTCGCCTTGCTGCGAGAAATGATACATAGCACTATACCAACTATAGCAATCCTAAATCATTTGCATAATTATTGTAGGGGCAATCCGACCCCTACTCCCCGTGGTTGCCCGATAGATAGGGGGTAGGCACGGGGAGTAGGGGTAGCACTACCCCTACAAATGTATCTGAATCATTTAGGATTGCTATATATATGTGCCAATTGCGTAAGTCCTAAAAGATTTAAAAGACTCGGCTTCCTAGGATCGAACTCAGGCATCGCATAAATGGGTGTTTTGGCTCTCACCGTTAGCCGATCCGCTGGCGTTTTTGCGAATATCAGAAAACAAATAACGCACTTACAGCAGCGCAAGATCCTTGAAGCAACGGCGCGTTAACTCGATTCTTGCAGATCCGTCATTATTGTTGCGGATGTCAATGTTCGTAGCAAAAAAGTAAACATTTTTATCCTTTTCTAAATAACCTACATACCAGCCAATTTGAGGCTTTGTTTGTTCTCCAAAATTTGCCCAGCCTGTTTTTGCTCTAATTGTGTAATCGGGAGTTTGTTCAACAATTATGATGTCTTTCACCACAGACAGCGATCGCTCAGAAAAGGGTAAGTCATTTTTGTAGAGACGGCGGAGAAATTGAATTTGCTCGTTGGGTGTGATTCGCAGTTCTCCCTCTAACCAGAATTTGTCAATATCGTCTTTGTTACCAATTTTTTGGTTGCCATAACCGACTTTAGCTACCCATTTTTGCATTTGCTCGTGCCCGACTCGGCGGGCGAGAACTTGGTAAAACCAAACAGCGGAAAGTTTTATGGATTCTCTCATATTCAAGTCTCGATTCCATGCGGGAATTTGCCTTTGAATTCCATCCCAAGTTAGAACGGCAATCTCATCTGAAATCACCCCTGTTTCTAAGGAAATCAGAGAGTTGAGAATCTTAAATGTAGATGCAGGTAAAAAAGCTGTGGCGTTACGCTGCGGGTTGTGTTGATAAAGCCGATCGCTATTCAAATCGTAAATTGCGATCGAGCCTTCAACTCCTAATTCTTGAAAGTGCCGTCCAAAATTAATTGCCTCAGCAACATCTCCTCCGCGTCGTGGAGATTCTTGCACAGGATGTGGCACGGTTAAGGCTGATTGCGGTGGCTGAACTAAAACAGAAGTAATGCAGCCTAATACAATTAAAATAACAGCGATCGCACGAGATATTCGGTTCATAAACTTCGATAATTTAGCCAAATCACAGGCAGTAATGTCACAGGCGCGATCGACTTGTAAGGTGCGTCTGACTTACGCTGTGTAAGAAACAATAAAGGTTTGCCCTTGACGCACCCTACTATATATATGTGCCAATTGCGTAATTCCTCAACTAGAAAACTGCCATAATAGTTAAGGCGACCAAGCAGCTTAACTGAATTACTAAGCTGAATAACCGAAACTTTGGATCGAGGCCAGCGATGTGAATCGCTGAATGTACAAGCCGAAATAGAATGTACACAACAATCAGCAAATCTACTGCTGTTCCTGAAACACCCCTAACTGTTAAAAGGAAAACAACTCCCAAATACAAAGGCAGGTTTTCTATCAAGTTGGATTGTACTCGAAATAGTCGCCAAAGCAAGCTGTCGTCGTTTGGTGTGCTGAAATCTTTGACTGATCCGCCCGCAGATAGATGCCGAATCCTGACTGTTAGCAGCAGGATAACAACTGCGATCGTCCACAGGATGAAAATTGCTAAACCCCAGAGGGGGACGGTCATATTTGTCTGTTCCATTTGCATCATATTTCTACCTTGCTCCACTGCAGCTAATATTATGTGCGGTCAATTACAGTAATAAAAAACGGATATGTGCCCGCGAAAGTCCGCACTCCGGCTGCGGACTTTCGTGAGCAAGCGCGATCGCATCTGATTGCGGTTAATCGATCGGACACGATCTAACACTTTAGAAAAGTTTCCCGTCAGTACAATGGTTCTGGCGTTCTCATCTTTAGCTAAAATGAGTAAATCTAAAATCTAAAATCTAAAATCTAAAATCGGCTTGACGATCGCACCATTGTATCGAGCAAGTGTTCGATCGCACCCGGTAGATTCTGGCAAAAACCAGTGTGTACCCGCGATGTCTGAACGATCGTGCTGCGGGGTGCTACGAGCCAGTGAAAGCGCTCTCTGTGGGGAAGTTGACCGATCGCGCCAGATTCCTTGCCGCCTGCACAAATGATGGGAATGACTGCTAGGTGATTGCGAATCATTTCCAGATCCAACGTTGAGTCGATCGCCATCAAGCGCTGTTCATCAATTTCGATACGGGCTTCGAGGAATTTTTTCGTACCGCAGGAAACGATCGCCCCCACGTTGATAAACTCCTCGCGCTCGACTTTGGGAACGACGCGGATAATGGCATAATCATAAAGAAATCGATCGGGCACTAATCGCTTCCTCCAAAAAAATATGTGGTGATTCTAGCCGATTTAGCAGGTACTCGATATAAGCATTCCGATGTTCGTTGCTATCGCTGAAAGGAGAATCTCCCACCAGCCAAGTATCAGGAATTAGTTTAACAATGTTGCGAATGATCTCCGGCGTTAGCCTTTGAGTCATCTTTGAATTTGCCGCTTCCAGCGTACTGGCAAAACGCAGCAGAACGTGGTCTTTGATTGGCGGAAAACGATCGCGGCTGCGCGAGAGATAATCTTTCCATGTGTGGTGGAAATAGAGGGCTGCACCGTGATCGATCAGCCAAAGCCGGCGGTGCCATACCAGCATATTTGCATTGCGCGGCGTGCGATCGATGTTGGTCACAAAAGCATCGAACCAGACGATTTCTGAAGCCAAATCCGCCTCGGACTTCCCCGCTATCGGGTCAAATGTGATGGAACCGGGGAGATAGTCGAGGGCGAGGTTGAGACCAGCACTTGCTCGGATCAAATCCTGAATTTCCGGATCAGGCTCAGTGCGAGCCAGTTCGGGATCGAGTTCAACAAAGACGAGTTCGGGGATTGGGAGCCCGGAGGCGCGAGCAATCTCTCCCGCCACTAGCTCGGCGATCAGAGATTTGGCTCCCTGGCCCGCACCGCGAAATTTGAGCACATACATACCATCATCATCTGCTTCGACGATCGCGGGTAGCGACCCGCCCTCGCGCAAAGGAGTGACATATCTGGTAGCAGTGACTGTTCGCAAGCTGATACTCATGCTATTTTCGATTTTCGATGCAAAATCACTGATTTTATGGGCGTTGCATAATTGCGGGATGATTTTGATTGTTTTGTGGGATGGGCGTCCCGCCCGTCCGCTTTATTTTCAAAGCAGGCGGGACGCGTACCCCACAAGAATCATCCTCAAATTGTGCAATGCCATTTTAGGAGGGTTTTGATCACGAGTTTACAGTTGGATTCTTTCTTTTAACTGGGACTGATGTTAACTAATCTGTTTACTCAACTGATGACTAAAAGGACACAACTAATGTTGTGTCCCTACGGAATTTTGCCAAATCTTGCTTTGAGACAGTCATTAGTCATCAGTCATTAATCAACTAATAACTCATGACTAACCACTAATCAGTTGTACTAACGTGGTCGATTCTCTCTAATTGCCAGAGAATTTGGTTTCCCTCGCGCCGCACCCGCGAAACTACCCAATTTCGCCAAACCCAGTTGTCTCCACGACTGGTGACAGCGCTGGCATTTACATCCATCAAATCAGCCAGTTCAGAACTGGTAATCAAGTAGCCTTTCGTCGCAACCTCGTCGGCGATGTGCAAGGTTTCGATCAGATTGCGGAGGTCCTGAACCCTCACCTCGCGGGGCAAGTTCTCCAGGGTATCGGCAGTTGAATCCATCATGGTAGAGTTGGAGATCGGAAGGTCAGAAGTTATGACATAGGATTCTATCGTTTTGTTACCAGTTGCGTCCGTTTCTTCCGAAACAATTGTGTTGTCAAAGCGTAGGGGCGGTGCCCCCGTGCCCGCCC
>NZ_JAUBUJ010000062.1:0-38371 GCF_036705405.1 Microcoleus sp. B13-B6 | reverse complement strand
TCCCGTTGGTTTCTGCTGTTTGTTACCAGTTGCGTCCGTTTCTTCCGAAACAATTGTGTTGTCAAAGCGTAGGGGCGGTGCCCCCGTGCCCGCCCCGGCCTCGTCTCCCGTTGGTTTCTGCTGTTTGTTACCAGTTGCGTCCGTTTCTTCCGAAACAATTGTGTTGTCAAAGCGTAGGGGCGATGCCCCCGTGCCCGCCCCGGCCTCGTCTCCCGTTGGTTTCTGCTGTTGCAGTTGGGGAGTGAGATTGTGGGAGAAGCTGCGGGCGATTTCATCGCATCTGTCGTTGTAGAAGTCGCCGGAGTGGCCGCGGACGTGTTCCCACTTGATTTGTCGGGAATTCAGCTTGTCTAGCAGGTGCCAGAGGTCTTGGTTGACAACATCTTTGCCGGTTGAGGTTTTCCAGCCTTTATTTTTCCAGCCTTGAATCCATTTAGTGATGCCGTTTTTAACGTATTCGCTGTCGGTGTAAACGGTGACGGGTTCGGTTTGACCGGAATTGGCAAAAAATTCCAGCGCAGCGACGGCAGCTTGCATTTCCATGCGGTTGTTAGTGGTTTGGGGGTCTGCACCTCCGAGTTCGTGACATTTGCCGTCGGCGAAACAAACTACTGCACCCCAGCCGCCTGGGCCTGGGTTGCCGGAACAAGCGCCGTCTGTGTAGAGGCTTTTGATTTTGGGAGTTGTCATGAGCGAATTAATGTGTAATTTAGAGGTAAGTTGTTTGCAAGTGCGATAATTAAGGCAATTGAGATAGTTTTACTTGTTGCTATGAAAAATGCCAACTTAAAGATTAAAAAGGTTGCGCTATTTATTTGTCCGTTTTCTTTGTTAATTTTTAATACTTTCGCGCAAGCACAGCCGCTAGTGCCTGCTGCTGACGGTACGGGTACTGTTGTCACCCCCAGCGGCAACCGCTATGATATCAACGGCGGCAGTTTGTCGGGAGACGGCGCGAATCTTTTTCACAGTTTTGGGCAGTTTGGCTTGAATCAAGGTCAAATTGCTAATTTTCTGACTAATTCGGCTATTCAAAATATATTAGCTCGAATTGCTGGCGGGGACGCTTCGCTAATTAACGGTTTAATTACTGTCACGGGCGGCAATTCTAATCTTTTTCTCATTAATCCTGCGGGGATTGTGTTTGGCCCGAACGCGAGTTTGAATGTGCCGGCGGCTTTCACTGCAACTACTGCTACTGGTGTCGGTTTTGGTTCAAATTGGTTTAATGCTGCGGGTACAAATAATTTTAGCGCGTTGGTGGGTACGCCAAATGCTTTTTATTTTAGTCCGGGTGTACCGGGAAGTATTGTTAATGCTGGCAATTTAGCGGTGACTCCGGGGCAAAATTTGGCTTTGCTTGGCGGTACGGTTGTTAGTACCGGGCAGTTGTCGGCTGCGGGCGGGCAAATTACTGTTGCTGCTGTTGGGGGAGATAATGTTCTCCGCATTAGTCAACCGGGGCATTTGTTGAGTTTGGAAATAGCAACGGGCGGAAATTTGGGTAATTCTCAACAGACTTTGAATCCTGTTTCTTTGCCGCAGTTGCTGACAGGTACTGGGCAAAATCAGGCGGCGGGTGTTGCGGTTGCTGATGACGGTTCTGTGCGGCTTGTGGGTTCTGGTTTGCAGGTGAATTCTGGGGATGTGGCGATTTCTGCTAATGTGTCTGGGCTTCCGCAGTTGAGTGCGGGAGGTGCGAATTTATGGGCTGCGGAAAATCTGACGTTAGCGGGCGCTAGGCTGCAAACTACGGGGGATTTGAGTTTGCTGGGTGGGGATGCGGTGCGGGTCAGGGACAGCGCCCAGAATCCTTTTTTGGCGCAGGCTGGGGGGAATTTATACATTCAGGCCGATCGCACTATTGATATTCTCACTCAAAATGCGATCGGCGGCTTATCTCTTCCCCCGCAATTCCAAAGCGGCGGCAATTTGAGTTTGGTTAGCAACGGCGTTATTTCGGGGGATGCCCACTTTGTTTCTGGTGGCAATTTTTCGATTCGCAATTTGTCGGGAATGCCAGGAAATTTTGTCAGTTTATTTGACCCGATTATCAGTTCGGAAGGAGATGTTTTCTTTGGAGATTATACCGGAGTTTCGCTGAAAGTCGAGGCGAAGGGGAGCATTGTTGCCGAGGATATTACAATTACCGGCCCCGATATTGCATTGGGTAGGGAAAATGTGAGTGGCGATCCAGATATTGCTATTTTAACCAGCAGTCCGGCTTTAATTCTGCGGGCGGGAGTGCAAAATTTGGCAAATTCTCCTAATGTTCCTAATTCTCCTACGGATACTCCGGGTGATAATGAACAACCTAATCCTTTAGGTGACGATGCAATATTTACTCCTGCGTCTATTTTATCGAATAATTTGATTTCTGTTGAAAATATTTCGGCCGGCGGGCCGGTGATTTTGTCAGCGCCGGGAACTATCGCAACTAGAGATATTAATGGCGGTCAAATTAATCTCGAAAGCAGGGAAGGGGCAGTGGTAGTTGGGGGCAGATTAACGTCTAGTTCGACAATTAATATTCAAGCTAATGACAATATTATATTGACAAGTGACATTTCTCGTGCTGAGATCAACGGCAGTATTAGTCTGAATACTGTTCGAGGCAATATAGTAACAGGGTCGATCGATACTGGGACTTCCGGGGCGATCGAACTCAGAGCTTTTGGCAATGTGAATTTTGGGACTTTGCAGGGATCTAATGTTGATATTACCAGTAACTCCGGGGCCTTGGGAGTTTTGAGCGATCCGAATATTATAGTCCCCAATACTACACCAGTCAATATTACAGCAACTGAGAATATCAATTTGACAGCTTTTAGGGACTTAACGGTAGGCAATCTAACCGCTGCGACTGTCAATGCTAGCAGCAGCAATGGGAGTGTTAATACGGGGGCGATCGCTACTACCGGAGATGTCAGAATTTTAGCCCAACAGCTAATCAACACAGGGGCAATAACTGTTAATCCTGCCACCACAAATCCAGTTAATCGGATTCCCACAGTAAATCTGGATGCCCAAACTAATATTAATGTTGTCTCGATCGACGCTGGCACTGGCACTATTGCTTTGAGAGCATCCAGCGACTTACAGGCAGGGAGTTTGCAAGGGGGAGTAGTTGCAGTCAATAGCGATGGGGGAACAATTGCGATCGGCAATACTACATCACTTGGGAATATTAATGTCATAGCTTCTGGCAATGTAAGTTCAGGGAATTTGCTGGGAACAAGAGTTAATGTAAATAGCAATTCGGGAAGTATTGAGATTGGAAGTGCCACAGCAACAGAAAATACCGTCAATTTGACAGGTTCTGGCAATGTAAATTCAGGAGATTTGCGGGGAGTTGGAGTTAATGTAACTAGCAATTCTGGAAGTATTAATATTATTGGCAATACGGACGCCACAACAGGAAATGTCAATTTGACAGGTTCTGGCAATGTAAATTCAGGAGATTTGCAGGGAGTTGGAGTTAATGTAACTAGCAATTCGGGAAGTATTAATATTATTGGCAATACGGACGCCGCAACAGGAAATGTCAATTTGACAGCGCCGCTCGATGTAAATTCAAGGGATTTGCGGGGAGTTGCAGTTGATGTAACTAGCAGCAGGGGAACTGTCAACACTGGCAATATAAGTGCTGCCGAAAGTGTCGGAATTTTAGCGGGGAACGAAATCGCAATTGGGCGAATAAATGTTAATCCTGTTGTTAGTGTCGATCGCACTTCTAGAGTAAATCTTAACGCTCAAAATGAGATCAGTGTTGCATCCATAAATGCTCCGGGCGGTAATGTTGAGATCGCAACTCCGGGTTTAGTTCGAGTGAGGGGTACTTTTGACCAAAACGGCACTCCTGTTAGCGTCTCGACTCTTGGCGACACTCAACCCGGTACAGTTACGATCCGCCACGGCGGCGGCGATGTCAATCCGCCGATACCTTTTGCGGTGGGAGATGCGACGACTAACGGTACTGCTGGGGCGATCGCCAGTAATGCTGTGGGTACGATTACTCAAGGGCAATCTTTCATAAATTCTTACACTCAAGGTAATAGTGCGATCGTCACTACCAACCAACCAACTAATCCCGACAATCCCATAAATCCCCTCAATCCCGACAATCCCATAAATCCCCTCAATCCCGACAATCCCATAAATCCCCTCAATCCCGACAACCCCATAAATCCCCTCAATCCCGACAATCCCATAAATCCCCTCAATCCCAATAACCCCAATTCGCCCCCAATATCACCAAGGGATAGATTTCCATTAGATCGAGGGCGATTGCTTTTCCCCGATCGCAACCAACCCTTTACCCCCCAACAGCGGCAGAACCAAAACAGAATATTGCGAGATATAGGAAAACCCGGAGACAGAATGCCACCCGAAAGAATGCAATCTCCCAGAGGAATGAGAAATTTCATCGGTTCAAATCCCAGAGAACCCGTTTTTCAGTCACCATTTCGGGGCGACATCGGCAGGAACTTGGAGGCAGGCAACATATCGGCAGCTTTGCCTCTGCTGGACAAATCTTTCAGCCAAGAATTCGGGGAATATTTAGGCATCAACATCAGCAACGAGTTGGTATCCCCAGAGGAAATTCAAAAAAAGTTAGCATCGGTGGGCGCACAAACCGGCACGAAACCCAGCTTAATTTATCTGTTCTCGCAACCCGAAGAATTAAATTTAATGCTGATCACTTCTTGCGGTGAAGTGGTTCACAAAAGTGTGCCGTCAGCGAACCGGCAAGAACTTCTGAAAGTTGTAAATGAGTTCAGGGGTGAGATTACCAAACCGGGGGTGCGGGCTACTACGAGTTATCTACCATCTTCGCAACAGCTTTATAAGTGGATGATTGCGCCTTTAGAGGACAGTTTGAAAAAGTGCGAAACGGATACTATTTCCTTTGTTGTCGATCGAGGTTTGAGAGGTATGCCCTTTGCTGCTTTGCACGACGGACAGCAATTTTTGGTGGAAAAGTACAGTCTCAGCCTCATGCCCAGCATGAATTTAACAGATACTCGCTACGTCGATCTCAGAAATTCTCAAGTTTTAGCAATGGGTGCCTCAGAATTTTCAGAGTTGAATCCTTTGCCTGCAGTTCCTGCTGAAATAGCGGCTATTTCCCGAGAGTGGCCGGGAGTTAGTTTTCTGAATGAGGATTTCACTTTGGAGAATTTGAAGCGACAGCATCAAAGCCGACCTTTTGGGGTTATTCACTTAGCTACTCACGGCGAATTTCGACCTGGAGCACCAAATAATTCTTTTATTCAGTTGTGGAATAGTCGGCTGCGACTGGATGAATTGCGGGATTTGAGATTGAATGATCCGCAGGTGAATATGTTAGTTTTAAGTGCTTGTCGGACTGCGGTGGGAGATGCACAGGCGGAGTTGGGTTTCGGGGGTTTGGCGTTGCAAGCCGGGGTGCAAACGGCTTTGGGGAGTTTGTGGTACGTGAGTGATGAAGGTACTTTGGGATTAATGAGTGAGTTTTACCAGCAGTTGAAGACGGCGCGAATTAAGGGGGCGGCGCTGCGACAAGCGCAAATTGCGATGTTGCGGGGGGATGTGCGTTTGGAGGGTGGCCGATTGCGGGGTTTGAGTCGGGGTGAGGGGGTGGAGTTGCCGGCTGCGCTGCAAGGGTTTGCGGATTTAAAGTTGTCGCATCCTTATTATTGGTCGGCTTTTGTGATGATTGGGAGTCCTTGGTGATTGGTGATTAGTGATTAGTGATTAGTGATTTGTTAGGCGTTGCATAATTGCGAGATGATTTTGATTGTTTTGTGGGATGGGCCGTTGAGCTCGTCCAGTGCGTTTTCACAGCGGACGGGGCACCCCACAAGAATCATCCTCAAATTGTGCAACGCTCTCATTGCAAGTGATTAACGCCTAACGGCATCAAAGGTTATTTCAGGATGCTCAGAAACAATTGGTCAAGACTCAGGAGTGGTGATCAACGCCTAACGGCATCAAAGGTTATTTCAGACAGCATATTCAGTACACGCAACGTGACCGTGAAACCGTGATCAACGCCTAACGGCATCAAAGGTTATTTCAGCCAAGGTTTTTGTCCTTCTTCACCCCAAGTTTCAACGTGATCAACGCCTAACGGCATCAAAGGTTATTTCAGAACCGCCAGCTTGCTCCAATGGCTGACCGCCGAATGTGATCAACGCCTAACGGCATCAAAGGTTATTTCAGAATAAAAGCATTGACAACGCTTGTTGTTGCATCGACGTGATCAACGCCTAACGGCATCAAAGGTTATTTCAGTTCTGCCGCCGCCTGTCGCCACCATATCCCAATGTGATCAACGCCTAACGGCATCAAAGGTTATTTCAGAGTCTATCAGTTGAGGTTTCGAGCCAGTGGCTTTCCGTGATCAACGCCTAACGGCATCAAAGGTTATTTCAGAGTGGTCTTAAATGGCAACATCTACAATTCTCTCGTGATCAACGCCTAACGGCATCAAAGGTTATTTCAGGAGTACCGGGCCGACTTAAGTTTTGGCACTGAGTGGTGATCAACGCCTAACGGCATCAAAGGTTATTTCAGTTCAGCGTTCAGCCATTTCGTTTTTCTGCTAAGTTCGTGATCAACGCCTAACGGCATCAAAGGTTATTTCAGTGGATCAAAGGGTCTGATTTTGAACAAGCTCAAGAGTGATCAACGCCTAACAGCATCAAAGGTTATTTCAGACCATTATATTCTGGAAATTGGTCAAACCACGATACGTGATCAACGCCTAACGGCATCAAAGGTTATTTCAGACGCTCCGGGCGATCGATTAACTTGGTCACGATACGTGATCAACGCCTAACGGCATCAAAGGTTATTTCAGGTTGTTGGCAATCTCGCTAACCCCAAAAGTGTCAAGTGATCAACGCCTAACGGCATCAAAGGTTATTTCAGGTCGTAAAACGCCGAACTAGCAACAAATTAACAAGTGATCAACGCCTAACGGCATCAAAGGTTATTTCAGACTCGTCCTCCCTTGCCTCCGTCCCGTCGTTTGAGTGATCAACGCCTAACGGCATCAAAGGTTATTTCAGTTGCGCTTGTCGTGCGGCAGACGATCGGAGTAACCCGTGATCAACGCCTAACGGCATCAAAGGTTATTTCAGCCTTGGTTTCGCTTAACTCTTCTTCTTTCTCTGTCCAGTGATCAACGCCTAACGGCATCAAAGGTTATTTCAGCGTCACTCCAGCCGAAAACCCACGAAAACTTTTGTGATCAACGCCTAACGGCATCAAAGGTTATTTCAGAAAAGGTAATGGAGATTGGATGGAGCGAGCGCCGTGATCAACGCCTAACGGCATCAAAGGTTATTTCAGGGCTTCGATGCTTGTTGGCATCAGATGTGATCTGTTGTGATCAACGCCTAACGGCATCAAAGGTTATTTCAGACTACTGTTGAGTCATGATCCAATTTGTTATTCCTGTGATCAACGCCTAACGGCATCAAAGGTTATTTCAGGCTTATTTAGTGGGGTTTGGTTTGGGTTCTATTCGTGATCAACGCCTAACGGCATCAAAGGTTATTTCAGTGGCTTGAATTTCTCTGTCTGAATCGGCGATTCGTTCGTGATCAACGCCTAACGGCATCAAAGGTTATTTCAGCCTTAGCCGTTTTGTGGATACGACATGGTATTGGGTGATCAACGCCTAACGGCATCAAAGGTTATTTCAGGTCTAGTGCGGGCGGAACGAACTCAAAAATGTTTGAGGTGATCAACGCCTAACGGCATCAAAGGTTATTTCAGTCTTGCAATTCCTCAAAGCTCAACAACCAGCCTAACGTGATCAACGCCTAACGGCATCAAAGGTTATTTCAGGCTCGCTTATTGGCTACTCACTTGTGTCGATTGGCGTGATCAACGCCTAACGGCATCAAAGGTTATTTCAGATCTCAAGATCGAAACCTTGGGTGCGAACAACTGATGTTTGTGATCAACGCCTAACGGCATCAAAGGTTATTTCAGCATCCATGCGGAAAGCTACCAGCGACCCGCTAAATAAGTGATCAACGCCTAACGGTATCAAAGGTTATTTCAGACCAACTGGCGCGGTACATCAAACTCTGCAAACTGTGATCAACGCCTAACGGCATCAAAGGTTATTTCAGTCCCTAGTAGTCGGTTGGCTGTGCATGATTACGTGATCAACGCCTAACGGCATCAAAGGTTATTTCAGATGCAAAACCCCCGACAACAGCGCACAGACAGAAGGTGATCAACGCCTAACGGCATCAAAGGTTATTTCAGATCGCAGCCTGTTTCTGCTCTTGATTTCCTCCTGTGGTGATCAACGCCTAACGGCATCAAAGGTTATTTCAGGCCTTTTCCATACAGGGTGATCGGGTACGGGGAGTGATCAACGCCTAACGGCATCAAAGGTTATTTCAGTTTTTCGATAAGGCTTCTTGCCGAATACTGGTTCTACGTGATCAACGCCTAACGGCATCAAAGGTTATTTCAGTAGGAGTTGAACCCGAAAGTGTCCGATTGGTGGTGTGATCAACGCCTAACGGCATCAAAGGTTATTTCAGGATGTGGGAGTCTAGGCGATCGAGCTCCTCTAAATGTGATCAACGCCTAACGGCATCAAAGGTTATTTCAGGCGGGATTGAATTACACCCCAAACCCGTCGCCACCCCGTGATCAACGCCTAACGGCATCAAAGGTTATTTCAGTAAATCCCGTGAGCGCCAGCAACTCAATATAATTTGGTGATCAACGCCTAACGGCATCAAAGGTTATTTCAGAATTTACAGGTAGAGGCAAAATCTCACAATTGAAGTGATCAACGCCTAACGGCATCAAAGGTTATTTCAGAGCAACTCTATTCGCCACAGCCTCTTCCCCAGGACGGTGATCAACGCCTAACGGCATCAAAGGTTATTTCAGAAATTTCGTGAGGTCGCAGTCCGTAAGCGGCAAGGTGATCAACGCCTAACGGCATCAAAGGTTATTTCAGAGTTGGCAAGCTGGCAACTATCCTGCACTGTATTGTGATCAACGCCTAACGGCATCAAAGGTTATTTCAGAAGCCATTATCTTGGATATTGCAGAAGTGTGTCAGTGATCAACGCCTAACGGCATCAAAGGTTATTTCAGGAGCCACCTCTAACCGGATACGACTTGAAGAATACTGTGATCAACGCCTAACGGCATCAAAGGTTATTTCAGGAATTAGCCCGCACACTCGCGCAGTCAATTGACTCGTGATCAACGCCTAACGGCATCAAAGGTTATTTCAGACCGATCGCCCAACCCCTTAAAGAATAAACCCTCCAAACCATTTTTGCAAGCACCTTGCCCGACTAAATCCTTAAAACCTCCTTCCACCATCAAAGCAGTTAGCAGTTCGATCGCAGTGATCAACGCCTAACGGCATCAAAGGTTATTAGTAGGCCGATCGCCTAACCCCTTCCACAATAGACCCTCCCAGCCATTTTTGCAAGCACCTTGCCACACTAAATCCATTACTCAGGCCCGATCGCACTCCAGCAATCAACCCCAGCTAACACATCCGCCAGCAAAAAATCGCCAGCATCAGCCAAAACATAGCGCTGCCACCTAGTCTTTTTAGAACCCGCATGATCCACCCAGCAAGGCAAAGCCAAATACCCATTTCGATCTAAAATCAACCACTGACAAATATCAGCTTCAAACTCCTCACGCCACAGCAAAACAGAATTAATTAAATCCCGACTTTCCCCCAGCGAAACCCCACCAAATCTACTCACCGACTCCGGGCGCAAAATCGCCTCCCGCAATCTTTCCAACAGCTTGGGATTGCCAACATCCCCGCCAAAATCCACCCAAATTCCCAAATCAATACCAGTCAGCAACACCTGAAAATCCGGCCGCGCATTGCCCGCCGCAAACTCCTCCTTCGCAACTTTCACCCGCCGAACAGTCCGCAGCAAAGTAGAACTTTTGGGAGCAGACAAAAGGGCGATCGCAATCTTACAGCCACAGTGAGAATAGCGGTTAATTTCCCCCACCATTGACAGCAGCATTCCGTACACCGTAGCCGGCGGCGGCACCGGATAACTTTCCGCATATTCCCGCGCATAAGACTGCCGCCAGCAAGCAATTGGCACTTCAATTCGCAACCCGATCATGCAGCCTCCCGATCGATATCCGACAAAATCACAGACTGCAAATCCCTCACCGCCGGCTTAATTCCCCGAAAAACTTTCACACCCAATTGCTCCAATTCTTCCACCTCCGGCTCCACAGAAATTGCCCCGCCAATCCACACCTCATTCGGGTCAATATCTCCAGCCTCAATGCGGCGCACCAAATCCGATATTGAAATCTCCCCTTTGCGATTTTCCTCAAAGCAGTAAAGAATCCGGGGAGCAAAATCGTGAGTCCACCTGAGCACGATACTTTCAGGAGAAAAATCGTAAAGAAACCGAGCGTGATTTCCCGCAACACCTCCGAGAGAAGCCAAAGCATCCAAAACAGAAATCACCCGACTCGCAACCTTCAAACGGTGCGGAGTCATCGCAAAACCGTACTGATAGCGAGTAGCGTGAGCCTCCGTTTGATGAATAGATTTCCGGTCTTTTTTGCCGCTAGTCGAGCCAAAAAACAAATCGCCAGTATCCGCAGTCAAAGAAATCGCGCGAGTCACTTCTAGCACCCCCCTGCGAGCAATGCTTTCCCCTTTTTTCAGTTTAGCTTTAGCCTTGCCGCCTTTAGCAGTTGGTTTGGTGTCGCTCGACTCTGGAACCCCATCATTATTGATATCTTCCGTTGCCGCTTTCGCATCCATGTAACCCAAAACATCATCATCAATGTAGATTTCAGGATCGAAAACACCCTCTTGAACGCGATAATTTTCATTTTTATCATCATCCCATTTGCGGTTGACATCTTCTCCTAGAAACTGCCACTGATAGCGAATTGCCCACCGAATAGCCTCAGCAGATACAGTAGTCCGCAGCGAATTTTTCCATGCTAAGCGCTGCAAAGTTGTGACGTTACCTTGGTTTTCACCCCGGTTGTTAGCAGCGATCCCGTAATTGGTCAAAATGTTGCCAAACAAATGATAAGTCATGGTATTTCCTCAGTTACAGATATAGTGTGTGCGTAATACCAATTTTTTATGAGGTTGCATAGAATCCGATCCCCCCTAAAGAGGGCGGGCACGGGGGCACCGCCCCTACAAGGGGGGGACAAGATTCTTCTCAAAGTCAACCCCTACTCCCCTTATTAAGGGGGATTTAGGGGGATCGAGATATGTGCAACTTCACATTAAATTGGTATAAGTCCTGCCTAACGTAAATTGCGAAGGGATGATGGCAAAGGCACGCTTTCACCATCATCATCATCTTCGTCATCTTCTTCTTCCTCATCCCCATCATCCTCATCTAAATCAACATCAGAATCTTCAGCCTCCACCCGATTGCTGCTTGGCAATTCAGGCGGGGATTCAGCAGATTTCCTGCGTTTGTAACTGACGAGGGAAAGCAAGACTAAATTTCTTGCCATTTCCCAATCATCTAATACTAAATTCCACAATTCTGCTTGATATTCTTGCTGCACTCGCGAAAAGCCAGCTTTCGACCAAAATTCTGTGATGAAAAAACAGAATGCTGAAAAGTTTTTGCAGCGAATCATTTTCGATCGCACTTTTTCACGCTCATCTGATATCCGCTTTTCACCTAAATTTTTGCCGTGTTCTTGGCTAGCATTTTGGCGCTTTGCTTCAGCATTTCCTTGCTTAAAAGAACCAGCGTAAATTCCTCTCAAAGCATCGTGACAAGCCTCAACAAACCGCCCGTGGGATGCTTCTTTCCACTCCGCATATTCTACCATATCTCGAAAACCTTTACTTTCATAACACAGTCGATCGAACAATTCTTTGCTAGTTATTTTCGCCGCCAATTCTCCGTACCAAGGAAGGTGTTTAATCAAAGCATCAGCGATTAAACCTTTAGCCAAGCTGGGGACAATGGCACTACCCGAATCTCCGTAAACTACATACTTATCCTTGAAAGCATTTTGCGTTTTCTGATAAGCAGCACAGATTTTTGCATCCGCAGTTACGGAATACTTGTCCGTCGGAGATTTTTGCTTTTGATTCCACGGCGTTTTCCCAAAAATCACAGCGCGACAGCGACTAACTTTGTAAGTTTTCGCAATCTCTACTGCGGATTCGTAAGTCACTAAAAAACGCAGCGCTGCATCTCCAATCCCGGAAGCATGAAAATTTTTGTACGCTTGATGGCGTTTGGCGTAACTCATTCTAGTTTCAGCAAACTGTTTGAGATTCAAGATTTCAGGAATTATCAAAGCCGCCGATGCTTTTTCTCCTTTTGCGAAGGATCGAATTTTGAAATAACAGCAAACTACGGGCGCGTAAAGCAACACTAAAGCATCTAAAGCGTTTTGTTCGATGCTAGTTTTGCCTGCGAAAGCAGTGTGTTTGACTGTAGCGCCTGGATTCAGCCAGCCCGCTACTGCCAAGGGTTTCTCTAGCAGGAAACCCGCGCGATCGCACAAATTTTTAGCAAACTTTTGATGGCTGTATTCAGTTAGCGACTTGTAACTTACTACTAGCGGCAACTCGCCCTCATCAATCTCAAAAGATTGAGATTTTATGCCGTCGCTTTTAGAAAGTATCCCTTGCTGCAAAAAAGTATTCAACAATCCTTGATGCAGCGCCACTCTCGACTCCGGCAAGAGATTTTCTGAATCGATTCCCCGGAATCCAATCAATCCGTCATTCAGCAAAAACGACTGTTGAATCAACCATTCGAGCGCCTCTAAATGACTCCCTTGAATATTCAGCGCTACTTCATATTCGCCAAGTTCCCATTTCAGATTATCATAACTAATCCCCTCCCGATTAAATTGCTTTAAAGTCATCCACAAACCAGCCAAACCCGCCGCGTGCATATCCGTATAATGCGGGCTGTGCAAGTTAAGAACAATTTCAACATTTGTACTGTTCACAAGCTCCCGTTACCTCACTGTAAATCACGGCATCTTTGGGGGCGATCGGATAAATTTTTTGAAATTTATCCCTCCAGTTTTTTAGCTCAGAAATAGGACGGGGAAGCCGCACCGGAACCGCCCATTTTTGTGCTTCCTCAGCCAAAGCCTTATTTTTGGTGATGCCTTTTTTCGCCCTTTTTTCCTCTGCAATTTTCTCGATATTTTGCCTATCTTCTGCTAAAATGACATTAATGGTATTCCCAGGCTCTCGCAAAGACTCGCGACTGGTACACCACAAGCCGTCAAGCCATGCAGAGTCATATTCGGCGATCGGTTCGCCGGTGATTTTGAGAGCCGCTTTCATTAAATCAGTCTGCGAAATTTCCCCCAATTCCGCAAGTTCTCGAACGAATTCTTGACCAGCTTTTACCTGTTCTCCCGTATAAGGATAAGGAGTGTTAGTCGGATAAAATATAGCTTGGCAAATTCGTCCCGATGCTAGTACCAAATTGCCAGTAGCATCAAACTCAACTTGCCTGTTAAGCCGCCCCAGCCGCTGAATCAGCGCCGCAAAAATGGCAAATGGCGTTATCAGCAAATCGGCACTCAAATCGAGGGACATTTCGCAGATTTGATTGGTAACAGCCAGCACACCTTTAGTTTGCTGCGAAAAAGCTGACATGACTTGAGAATGGCGATCGACCCGATCTTTGTACCGATATCGAGCGTGGTAAACTAAAGACAAAAAATCTAAATTCGGGTACTTAACTAACTCATTCACAGCAAAATTGTAAGTGTCAACGCAACTTTTTACAGAATTGTTGACCCACAAAACCTTTTGATTTGCTGCTAAAGCAGCCGCGACATCCACCATGACATCAGTGGAACTTTCAACTACTTGAAATTGATAGCGCGGCAAATTTTCCAAATCTTTCGGGCCTTCAATCTCGGTCATCTCTTCGCCCAACTCCGCCACGGTAGCGTAGATTTTTGCCAATTGTTCCTGAGTGAAACTAGCGCTCATCAGCAAAATCGGCGCGCCTTTAAACGTCTGGATAAATCTCAGCAAAGCGCTAAACAATTTGTCATCGTAAGCGTGAACTTCATCAAAAACAAAAGCACCTTGGGCGATCGCAATCCACGCATAAATCGGCTTGCGGTTGTTCTGCATCAATCCCAAAACTGAATCTACCGTGCCGACGATAAGTTTGGCAATCCAAGCTTTGAAACTTTGCAGTCTCGACTCATTTTCAACGTGGTCATCATTTTCATTAATCAAAGCTTGGTAAACCTCTAAATCGATGTTCGATCGAGAGTGCATTAAAGCTGTTTCCGCATCAGTCAAAGTGCCGTAATCCAAAAAGCCCTGAGTAGCCGTCCCCGTAGTAGGATAAAGTACAAACAGCTTTCTATTAATTGCCCAATTTAATCCCCACAAATAAGCAGCAATTGTTTTACCAGTTCCGCAACCAGCTTTAACTAAAGTAATTCTAGTTTTGGTCGCAGCAACAGACTTTTGAAAACCCCGCCGCTGCTTTTTCTTGAGCCGGGAATCGATAACCTGCTGTAAATCTTCCCGGCTCAATACTTGCTCCAAAACTTGCCTCAACCATTGCCGCTGATTTGCGATTTCCGGCACCGCAGAACCTGCGATATCCGCTGCAATGACAGTCGCTTTCACTGCGGCAATGAACCGCTGGCGATCGCTATTTCGCCCCACAGTTTTTGCCATTGCTTCGCATTCGTTGGTTACTGCCTCAACAGCATATTTTAGTTCCTCCTGCGTCCAATTTGATTTTTTGACATTGGGCAGTTTTGGCGACAATTTTAACTGGCTGCCCGTCCCAATTTTGAGCAGCGCCCTAAAATCATCTCGGACGGGTTTTGAATCTGGTTTAGAAGAAATTTTGTGCTGGCAAAATACAAAAAGCGGGGCATTGCCGCAGCCCTTAGTTTTGACAAATTCCTTGGTTGGATCGACTTTGAGATGGTGTCCGATCGCCCCCCAAACAGCCACCAACAAATCGACATCTTTGCAACTTTCCAGCCACTGCCTAAATTCGGGAACTCGCAGCACCAAAATGCCGCTCAAAATTTCGTGACGGATTATTTGTTGGACTTGATTTCTCTCGTTAGTTGGCAATTCTGATTTAATCGTTTGTAACCAGTCAGGATGCTTTTGGTAATGCACTGACTCGGTTGCCATCAATCCCAAAAAGTGCTGGTTAGCTTTCCCCCAATCGTGAATGTAGCATCCCATCAAAGTTGTTTTCAACAGCAATTTCGCCCATTCATCGCCCAAACCTAATTGACGCAAGATAATCGGCAGCAATCGGTTGAGAATGATTTCAGCAGAACAGTACACCGCAGCAGTATGTCCGGGCAAAAAGTGAGCTGACTGAATTTCTTTAGGCAGCCTTGAAAAATCCTTGGGCAAAGACTTAGCGAAAAGTCGGGGAAAATTCACTTTCATTTAGCCTCCCAGTGAGGCACAAAAAAACCACCTCCCATGTGTCCTTTGCCCCCAATACCGTTATGCTGCACCAACAAAGAATCTTCATCAGTAAGCCCGGATATTTTCACCGAATAACCTACTTTTTTATCGCCCTTAACTTTGATAGTTTTTCTGGCGATTTCGCCGTATTGATTGAGGGGAATTTCAGCATTGCCCGATCGCACTCCCAGCGCTTTTAGTTGCCGATTCACCGCCGCTAAAAAATAATCCTGCTGTTCGTAGCCAGAAATCACCACAACCCGAGCAAACAAGTCAGCAGCAGGCTTTAACGGCAATATTGTCGGCACTCCCAGCACGACTTGGTGGATGCCCACAGACAATTGCTGGCCACCGAGTTTAAAGAAATGGTGCGCGTTTTCTGCTGCCACCCTGATCCGCATTCGCGACGATCGCCCGATCTCGCGCTTGAGAGTAATTTTCCCCTGTCTGTCTGGATATCCCGCCACCGTCAGCAGCCGAATTGTGCGATCGGCCCGCAACATCGGCACTACTTCGCAAATAGCTGCGAACAGTCCGTAACCGTGGTCTGCTGGGAGCTCTAAGCCATTTACTCTGAAAGAAATGTCGGTCGCACTTACTACTTGGAGTGCAGACATTTGGTTTTTGAGAGAGGTAGTATTCACTAGCCTGCTCGGGAATAATTTAGTTAATCGCCTGACGGCATCAAAGGTTTTGGGGAGTTGAAAGCAATGGCTGTTCGCGTCCCGGCATTAATCGCGTAGGTTTTACTACTCGGAGGGCAGAATGATCAACGCCCCGTCTATTTTTCTAGGTATAGCACTTACCGCAACTTTTGTCAAGTGTAATGTAAATAAATCTGTAGGAGCGGCTTTCACCAAAAATATTTCCGGTTGCGATAAAGACCGGAAAACCCGTCCCCACCCAACGGTAAATTCAAACAGACATCTCCAACAATTGGGGTTAAAATCAATCGGTCAAAAGAGCTTGCCGCTGAGCCTCCAACAATTCCTGAATCCCTATTTCTGCCACATCCAAAATTTGATTTAACTGACTCCTGCTGAAACTTCCTTCTTCCGCAGTTCCCTGAATTTCGATGATATTCAAATCTCCATTCATTACCACATTACAATCAATTTCAGCCGCCACATCTTCAAGATAATTCAAATCTAAAAATGGCTCGCCTTCCAAAAGTCCGACAGACACGGCCGCCACTTGGCGAATAATGGGCGATCGCACCAAATCACCTTTTTGCACCAACTTATTCAAAGCATCAGCCACAGCCACAAACCCGCCAGTAATTGAAGTCGTGCGAGTCCCAGCGTCCGCTTGCAAAACATCCGCATCCACAAGTATGGTGCGTTCCCCCAATAGCTGCATATCCAAGCACGATCGCAAACTGCGCCCAATCAACCGCTGAATCTCTTGAGTCCGTCCCGATAATTTCATAAATTCCCGCTCTTGTCGCTGCGGTGTAGATCCCGGCAACATTCGGTATTCCGCTGTTAGCCAACCTTGTCCAGTATTCTCCAGAAATCTCGGCACTCCCGGCTTGATTGTCACGCTGCAAAGTACCTGAGTATCGCCACTTTTCGCCAGTACGGAACCGCTAGCAAATTTGGTAAACTGTCGATCGAAACTAATCGGACGAATTTGATTTGGTTGTCTGCCATCGGCACGTTTTGTGGACATAAGTTATTGGTTATTGGTTATTGGTTATTGGTTATTGGTTATTGGTTATTTGTAACACTCAACAAATAACGGCTACTGCCAACTGGCAACTGACCCTTCGACTACGCTCAGGGAACGCAACTGACTACTGCCAACTGACTATTAACTATTAACTATTAACAACTTTAAGAATATCTTGCTGGACTTGTTCTGGGGATTGGTCGCCATCCACAGTTAACAGTTTGTTGCGGTATTCGTAATATTCTAAAAGAGGAATAGTGCGTTCGTGGAACAAATCGAGCCGACGCTGTAAAATTTCAGGGTGGTCATCCGATCGATCGCGCTCGATCGACCTACTCAGCAAAACCTCGATCGGCACTTTCAACAAAATCGCCCAATCTAGCTGCTGAGCCAAATCGTCCAACAAAAAATCCAACTCCTCAGCTTGAAAAGCCGTTCGCGGATAGCCCTCCAACACCCAGCCATTAAAGACATCCCACAGCAGCAGCCGGCGGCGAAAGAATTCAATCATAGTTGCGTCGGGAACTAACTCCCCTCTTTCGACATAAGACACCGCCAGCTTGCCTAAATCTGTGTCTTCTGCGATCGCCTCCCGTAGAATGTCCCCCACAGCCAGCAAAGGAAGGTTCAAATTGCTGCACAGTAGTTCAGCCTGAGTTCCCTTTCCCGCTCCTGGCCCTCCCAGAATCACCACTCTCAAAGTCCCTGCTCCTAGTGCCGCGACATTCAAATTTTACGCGATGTCTGTACCTTTTCTTAAAAGCCCTGGACGCAGCCAGACTCTCATCACCGTGGTTTTTCACCCTATAACTGTATAAATGTCAAGCTCCACGCCGTATTTTACTAAAAAACCCCGTTTCTGCCTAAGTGCTAATTGAGTTCAAAAATCGCACAAACGACTGCGAATGCCACTGCAGCGAGCTTTTGACAACTTGTATATATAGTGTTCGATCGGATGTGCACTCGGCCCCGTACACTATATATTGTCAAGCAGGCTTCAGCCGCGTCAAGGTCGGAGCTGCACTCAAGACTTAGTTGCTGATTAAATATTGCCCTATGGTTGCTCAGTTACAAACCCCTAAACTCAATTTAACCCACAGCTTGCCCTACACAGTTCAAGGGCTGGTGCAAGTTTTTACAGGCCCGCACCGCTGCTTTTTTACCAGTGTCATGGCTCAGGCCCTCAGAATTGCAGGACAGGGAGCTCCGGTGCTAGCGGTGCAGTTCCTCAAAGGGGGAATTAATCAAGGACACCAGCATCCGGTGCGGCTGGGGCAAAATTTAGATTGGGTGCGCTGCGATTTGTCACGCAGCATTGAGAATGCCGATTTAGATGAGCTGGAGACGCGATCGATCGAACAATTGTGGCAGTATGTTCAAAATGCGGTGCGCGAAGGTCGTTATGCCTTAGTTATTCTCGATGAATTGAGTTTAGCGGTTAATTTGGGCTTGATTCCCGAAGCCGACGTGGTGGCATTGATTGACAACAAGCCGCATCATTTGGATATGATTTTTACCGGGCCATCCATGCCGCAAAGAATTTTGGATGTTGCCGACCAAATTACTGAAATTCGCCGCAGTTAAGGACAATCATTCTATTTGCGATCGCCATTTTAGCGGTCGCATTTTTTATGTAAAAAAACAGTATCTAAAAAAAGAGGCGATCGCTTAGCTCAAAGAGCGATCGCACGCCGATCAATTTACCAGCGACGTTACGATTGAACTACCGGATCGAACACAACAGTCAATCGATCCGCCGGAACCATCCGCTTGAGAATTTTCAAGTGACCGTCTGCATCAGACCAACTGCGGAACTCACCCACAACCACCTTTTCCACATTGGGAAGCGAGCGAACTATAGTCCACGGCTTGAGACGTTTTTCTTGCAACATACTAGATAAATCTCCTTGGTAAATTGGAGCCAACGCCAGTCCCCATCTTTGGCCACGGCCGAGGACTGGCTTTTGACTTTGCAAACTTGCCCTTCTCTAAGAACATAGCACAAAAAAAAGGGTTTGGGATTATATCTTATTTTTCGCTTTTTTTAGAGCTGTTTTCTACATAACAGATGATTAAACTCAAAATTTATTAACTCTTTAATTCCCAACTCAAAACTATTTAATGACTGACACTTCGACTTCGCTTGGGGTGCAGCCTAACTAATAAATTCTGCCTTCTACCTTCTACCTTCCTTTTACTGAGATATTGCACCATTCTCAATAAGTTTTTTATGAACAGGCTTTTCGGCCTGTTCCACAAAGAGTGAATTTTCTTGTGGAACAGGCATCTTGCCTGTTCTTGAGAATAGTGCAAGATGTGAGTTTTACAAATCCCGCCGCGACAGCAGAAACCAGATCCCACCTAAACCCAAAACACCGCACAAAACCCCGCCTTCCCACCCAAAAACAGTCCCCCCCGGCAAATGTCCAGGCTTGGCTTTAGAAGTAAAATTCAGCTCCGAATAGTATACCCACTGGCTGTTAACCCGCCAGCCCACTCGATCGCCAAACTTCTCCCAAACTGTAGCATCATAAACACCAGGCTTTCCCCCCAACTTGAGCCACAAACCCTTTTGCACAGAAAAACCGAATCTGCGGTGACTGTGCCGCACCCAAAGTTGATCGATAGTCTGCAAATCCTTAGCTGGAAACTTCCTAATATCTTCCTCACTCAAATAACCCCGTGAATTTTGCTGCATCACCTCCAGCATTTTCACAGAAGTTTCCTCATCAGCACCACGCCAATTTTTAGCAGCCAGCAGCCTTGCCAAGTGAGAATAATCAATACCTTTTTCGGACTCTAAATTCACAGAAACTAACGCAGTATCAGTCACAGGTTGAGTCGGTACCGAAGGACTAACAACAGTTACCTGCTGCGACTTTTCCAGCACGGGGACAACAACAACAGGAGGTTTTAAAGCATCCAAAACTTCCACAGCCGATTTGTAGCGATCTTTAACATATTCCTGAATCAACTTATCCAAAACCTGACCTAAATCGTCGCTAATTTGTGTTCCTTTTGGCAAAGCCTCCCTCCACAGCCACCGGCCTTCAAGCGGATCGTAAAGGTCATCGTGAATGTCCCCGTAGATATCCAGATAAGGCATAACAGAAGTCAGCAAGCGAATGCAAGTCACCCCCAAACTATAAAGGTCGCTAGCAGGAACAGCCCTACCGTGACGCTGTTCTAGAGCCGCGTAGCCGGGAGTTCCCAACTTAGTTCCTGTTTTGGTGGGAGCAGCCGCTACTACCTGTTTAGAAACCCCAAAATCTATCAGCACTAACTTACGATCGCGAGCTCGGCGGATCACATTCTCAGGCTTAATATCGCGGTGAATTACATTTCGGTCGTGAACAAACTTCAATAAAGGCAACAAATCTAACAGCAGTTCGCAAGTTTTAATTTCGCTATAAGCACCGTACTTATCTAACTCATCCTTTAAATTATTGCCATCAATAAACTCTTGCACTAAATACAAGCGCCCATCTTCCTCAAAATAAGAAATTAACTGAGGAATTTGCGGGTGCTTCAGTTCGTATAACCGCCTTGCCTCTTGTTCAAACAGTCGAACATATTTTTTAAAATGACCGGGCTTCCGCTGAAACTCTTGAGGGGGCGACAACTGTTTGATCACGCACAATTCCTCAAATTTTCCATGATTAACAGCTCGGAAAGTCCTGCCAAATCCCCCATCGCGCAGCGGTTCTGTTGCTGCATAAAGGTCTTTTAGCAGCAGCTTTGAACCACAATTAAGACAATACTTTGTGCCTGGTGGGTTCTGACGCTTGTCTCTTGGGCAATCGAGATTAAGGCAGTATGTCATATATTAAAAAAATGCGAACAAAATTAGTAGGAAGGGTTTTATATTATTCAAGAGTCCGATCGCGAGCTGGTTTTTGTAGAGGCGAAACCTCGAACCTTACGGAGGCCGCAGCCACCCTCGCGATCGGAGGGGGCGCTCTCGCCAGACTGCCACCCCTGAGCAAGTATAACTCTCTTGAGGGTTTGACCTCAAACTCGAAGTCCTCATCTAACCTTAGACTCCGCTGCGTGCAATACCTTTGATTGAGCGGTCAAATAGCCAGTAGATCAAACAGAAATAGTAATTTATTACCAGCCCACTTAGCTCTGCAAGGCAAAAAAAAACTTAGGATTCCCCCTGAGATATAATTTTATTGCCAGAGAGAAGCAGACTAACGGGAGCTGCGGCTTCCGTCAAGTTCGATCGGCTTTAATATTTTAGCAGCATAATTTATTACCTAACCAGGCGAAATCAACAATCCCCAACTCCCCAAGAAACGCACGTTAAAATAAATACTAGCTTGCTCGATCGCCATCCGAGCGCGACCAGACAATTAGCCAGTTTTCCCTGTTTCCTTTTTTCAGCTATTACCAGTTACATCTAATTCGATCGGTCTACTTAATTAGGAACCGCTAGTGACACCAAAACTACTGCCCTCTCCAACTCCCAACTCCCGCAAAAAATCACCAAAAGTACCTTGGTTCGAGCGGTTCATGGCACTGGTCGCCCTAGGAAATTTAAGCCTAGTATTATTTGACATAACTTACGTGCCCGGGCGAGATTTCTACCTCCGGCAACTGCCAGTTCTAACTCAAATATACGACCCATTTAAAGGAATTAAACCCCACCGAGACACCCAGCAATATCTGGAAACCTTAGAAGAATTAAAAATTCAAGTAGTGCAAACAGGGTTGCCCTCTCCCCAAGTAGCAGCCAAATTGCAGGAAATAAACAATCTGAGCGCGAAAATGATCGACGAAGATCCCTTTCGAGTAGCATCAAAAAGTGGCACCTTAGAAAAAATAAAAGACCGGATGCGATCTCGCGTCCCGAATCCGCAAGACTCCGCTAAACAATCATTCCAAAGATTCTGGAGCCCTGACTATTTAAACAAACAAGGCTGGCAAAAAGAAATCCAGTGGTTTGACGCCAAAATCAAGCCATTAATCGCCACCAACTATTTCCGCGAGATTGGAGAAAACGGCGAATTCATCGATAACTTCTGGCTAATCGACCTGCCATTTATTGCCATATTCGCGATCGAATTTCTAGCCCGTACCTACTCGATCAGCCGCCGCCACCGCAGCGTCACTTGGCGATCGGCGATGCTCTGGCGATGGTACGACATCTTCATGCTCCTCCCATTCTGGCGCTTGTTGCGAGTATTACCCGTCACAATTCGCATCCACCAAGCCAAAATGCCGGATCTCCAACCCATACGCACCCAAATCAGCCGAGGTTTCGTCGCCAACTTCGCCCAAGAATTGACCGAAGTTGTAGTAATTCAACTCATCAACCAGATGCAACAATCAATTACCACAGGCGAACTCGCTCGTCAACTCTTTAAATCCCCAAAACAGCGCTATCTAGACATCAACAATATCAATGAAATAGAAGCGATCGCCACGCATCTCGTCCAAATAACCGTCTACAAAGTCCTCCCCCAACTCCAGCCAGACCTAGAAGCCCTCCTCCGGTACAATATTGAAAGCTTCCTCAAACAATCCCCCCTCTATCAAGGATGGAAGCAAGTACCCGGCCTGGGAAACCTGCCCGAACAGCTAGCACAGCAATTAGTTGCAGAACTCTCAAAATTAGCCACCCTCGGCCCCCAAGATGCCTACGAAGCCTTCAAAATCGCCACCGAAGACCCCATAGGCATGAAACTCTCAAGCCAGCTAGTCCAACATTTCGGGCAAGCTTTAGGAACCGAACTGCAACAGCAGCAAACCTGGCAAGAAATACAACTGCTGCTGTGCGACTTCCTAGAAGAGTTCAAAATCAACTACATTCAGCGGTTGAGCGAAGAAGACTTCGAGAAAATTTTAGAACAAGCCAAAGAACTGCAACGGATAGCCCCGCGTTAGGGCAAGTCTCCACCGCTTTACTGATTTTTTTCTTCCCCAATTAGCAATTAGCAATTACCCTGCTGTAACTCCTGCACATGAAACTTGCTGGAATTGTAAAGTTTTATGTGCGATCGGCATTCTCTACGAGAGTCATCAGCAGGGTTGTGCCTCACATATTCAGCGCGGTAGTGAGTTAGACCGCCGTTAGGGTTCTCAGCGGCCTGGCGTGTCATGTTTTTAGCGAGAAAGATCAATTTTTTTAGACGTACATTATATCAATTTATATGTAAGTTTGATGAGATTATACTTTTTAGAGTCAATCTGTAAAGTAAAATTAAAAATTACTACAAATAGCTCTAAACCAAGTAATCTATTAGATATGATTGCTAACTGGTTTCCTAAAGGCTAAAAAAAAATACCAAGGCTAAAAAAACTAAGGCGCGTCAGTATCTTTAGTCAGATATTATTATACCACTATCAGAGAAAACACGTAAGTAGCCATGCTTGTTTAAGCAAGTTACTGTCTCAAACTTTTCACTAACTATTATAGATTGCTTTTCAATATATATTTCCTCAGCCTCATTTCACTCAATCCACTGAGATTTTTCAGCCAACTCGTTACCCCAGGAGTAACACCAATAAATGTCACAGACCTCTGCAACCACTTTCCTGTCAAACCGTTATAAAAAAAAGGTGTCCCTGCGCCTGATTTTAGTATTCCCATTCGTTCTGCAAATATTTGCTGCCGTCGGGCTAACAGGCTGGCTATCCTTACGCAACGGGCAAAAAGCAGTCAACGAAGTTGCTAGTCAGTTGCGGAGTGAAATTACGGCCCGTATCCAGCAGCAGCTCAACACTTACCTAGACACAGCCCCTCGCGTCAATCAACTGAATGCCAATGCCCTTCGCCTAGGATACTTAAATCCAGACGAATTGGAGAGTATGGAGCGCTATTTGTGGGAGCAAATTCAAGCCTTTCCTTCTCTCCCCAATATGGGCTTTGCTACTAACACGGGAGAGTTCATTGCCATTGAACGCCAAGAGAATGGCAAAGTAGTTTTTAAAAGAGCAGACAAAGAGCATCGGAATGAACTTCATATTTATGAATCTGATAGCAAAGGCAATCAAACGAAGCTCTTAAAAGTCTCCCGCAACTACGATATACTCAACCGTTCATGGTATAAAGACAGTGTACGCTTAGGCAAGCCCACATGGAGCGAAATTTTTTCGATTACAGGTCAGAAAACCCTCTCGCTTCCTGCCGGACATCCAGTGTATGACGAAAGTGGCGAACTGCGCGGAGTATTCGTTGCTAATTTTCTGATCTCTTTCCTCAGTGACTTCCTGCACAGCTTAAAAATGGGTCGATCGGGACAGACATTCATTATGGAACGTTCGGGACTCCTAGTAGGCAGTTCAACTCTCAAAGAAGCATTTATCACCAACAATGGCAAACTCGATCGCCTGAATGCTTTAGATAGCACAGATGATTTAATCCGGCTGACAACAGCGCATTTAAAAAAACACTTTGGCGACCTCACTAAAATTAATAGCTCTCAGCAATTGGATTTTACGATCGCCGGCCAGCGGGAATTCCTCCAAGTTATGCCCTTTCAGGATAGCCGAGGATTGGACTGGCTGATCGTCGTCGTAGTTCCTGAAAGCGATTTCATGGATCAAATTAACGCCAATACCCAGACTACCATTTTGTTGTGTTTCGGAGCCTTGGCCCTGGCTACCGTTTTGGGAATCTTAACCGCCCGCTGGATTACCAGCCCGATTCTCCGTTTGAGCGCAGCTTCTAGGGCGATCGCCAGTGGCGACTTAGAGAAAAATGTGCAGGTAAAAGGCGTAGAAGAACTAGAAGTTCTGGGGCAGTCTTTCAACCTTATGGCACAACAGTTGCGCGAATCCTTTGAGGCGCTAGCCAAGACCAATTCCGAGCTAGAAATCCGAGTAGAAGAACGCACCGCTGAACTCACGGAAGCCAAACAAATCGCTGATACTGCCAACCAAGCTAAAAGTGAATTTTTAGCGAATATGAGTCACGAATTGAGAACGCCACTCAATGGAATTTTAGGATACGCTCAAATCCTAGAACGCTCAAAAACGATGGCTCCGAAAGATATCCAAGGCATCAGTATTATTCACCAGTGTGGTTCCCACCTGTTAACCCTGATCAATGACATCTTAGACCTCGCTAAAATTGAAGCCCAGAAATTGGAACTGTACGCGAAAGATTTCCATTTTCCTTCCTTTTTGCAAGGAGTCGCAGAAATCTGCCGCATCCGAGCCGAACAAAAAGGAATTGCTTTTGTTTATCAACCCAGTTCGGAAATCCCTGCTGGCATCTACGCTGACGAGAAACGCTTGCGACAGGTACTAATTAACTTACTGAGCAATGCAATTAAGTTTACAGACGGTGGAGGGGTGACTTTTAAGATAGAACATCTGGAAAAGGGGACAGGTGAAAAGGTACAAAGCCATAACCAAAAGCCAGCCTCACCAATTCACAAAATTCGGTTTCAAATAGAAGATACTGGCGTTGGTATGACACCAGAACAATTAGAAAAAATATTTTTGCCTTTTGAACAGGTAGGAGACAGCAAGCGGCAGGCGGAAGGAACCGGACTCGGTTTAACAATTAGCCAGAAAATTGTCGAAATGATGGGTAGTACAATCCAAGTAAAAAGCCAGTCAGGAGTCGGCAGTGTTTTTTGGCTAGATTTGGATTTACGGGAAGCGGCAGACTGGGCAAATACAGTCACGATTGCCAAGCAAAGAAAGCTGGTTGGCTACCAAGGTAGAAAACAGAAAGTTTTGGTTGTGGATGACAAATGGGAAAACCTCTCGGTGATTGTCAATCTGCTGGAACCGCTCGGCTTTGAAGTAACCGAAGCTAAAAACGGTCAAGAAGGTTTAGAAAAAGTAGAAGAGTTTAAGTTCGATTTGATTATCACTGACTTAGTGATGCCAGTGTTAGATGGCTTTGAGATGATGCGCCGTATCCGAAATTTGTCACACTATAAAGATGTGGCAATCATTGCTTCATCTGCCAGTGTATTTGCTACCGACCAACATAAAAGTTTCGAGGGGGGAGCAAACGATTTTCTCGGTAAGCCAGTGCAGGCAGAAGAGCTATTTGAGATGTTGCAAAAGTATTTAAAACTTGAATGGATATATGAGGAAGAAAAGCATGAAAAAATCAGCACTATTCCTTTTTCATCAGATGCTCAATCACTTTCTGAATCGCCCTCTGTAGTGGCTCCCCCGCCCGAAGAAATTGAACTTTTATTTGAACTGGCGATGAGAGGCAACGTGAAAGGAATTGTGAAGCGCAGTGAGCACCTAGAGAAGTTAGATCAGAAATTTGTGTCCTTTGCTGTTGAGCTGCGCCAGTTAGCCCAAGGCTATCAGGTGAAAAAAATAAAAGAGTTTATTACATCCCACAGGATAGAAAAAGAATGAAGGCAGCAAATATTGAAACAAGTAGCATCTTAATCGTCGATGATAATCCTAGCAATCTGGACGTGCTTTCTGAAGCTTTAGCGGGTTTTGGATGGGAGATATTGGTAGCAACTGATGGCGAAACTGCCATCGAACAGGCTGAATATACTCAGCCGGATTTGATTCTGTTAGATGTAATGATGCCAGGAATTGACGGGTTTGAAACCTGCCATCGCCTGAAGGAAAGTCCGTTGACGAACGAAATTTCGGTAATTTTTATGACGGCTCTTTCTGACATAGGAGATAAGATCAAAGGCTTTAATCTAGGGGCTGTGGATTACATTACTAAGCCCTTTGAACAAAAGGAGGTGTTAGCTCGCGTCAACCTCCATTTAAAACTGCGTTCTTTGACTAAAACTCTCGCTGACCAAAATCTGCTTCTCAAACGGGAGATTGAAGACAGGCTCGCAGCAGAAGCAGCGTTACATCAGCTCGCACAGGAGCTAGAAAAACGGGTGGAAGAACGAACTGCTGAACTTTCTCAAGCTTTGGAGAATCTTAAAAAAGCTCAAGTGCAAATCGTTCAAAGTGAAAAGATGGCTTGCCTTGGTCAACTTGTAGCTGGAGTGGCTCACGAAATTAACAATCCAGTTAGTTTTATCTCCAATAATATCCCTATTGCCAAGGAATATATTGCTGATTTGATCGAGATGACTCGGCTTTGCCAGCACAACGTTACTTCGACATCAGAATTTGAGGATAAGTCCCAGGAGATTGAGTTAGATTTTATTGTTGAAGATTTGCCCAAAATTATTGATTCAATGGCGCTAGGAACAGAGCGACTTTACAATCTTTCTATGTCACTGCGTAATTTCTCTCGGTTGGATACATCGGCACTAACGCCAGTGAATATTCACGATGGGCTAGATAGTACCTTATTAATTTTAGGGCATCGACTGAAATCTAAAGGAAGTTTCCCCGGAATTGCAGTGATTAAAGAGTATGGGGAATTGCCGCTAGTAGAGTGTTATCCGGGGCAACTTAATCAGGTGTTTATGAATATATTGGCGAATGGAATTGATTCTTTAGAAGAGTCTACGATTAGTTGTCCGCTGTGCGGGGAAAAGAAACAGAGCAATGACACTCCACAGATTCGGATCTGCACTGAAATGCTTCAGGATGACAGAGTGGTGATTCGGATTGCTGATAATGGGGTTGGCATAACTCAGGAAGTAATGCAGCATTTATTCACGCCGATGTTTACTACTAAATCAGTAGGTAAAGGGACAGGTTTAGGTTTGTCTATTAGCCGTGAGATCGTAGAACGAAAACATGGTGGTAAGCTGACCTGCATTTCCTCGCCCGAATGGGGGGTAGAGTTTGTAATTGAGCTTCCAATTCACCATTAGTAATGGGGATTTTTTAGGGCTAATTTTAGTTTGGCTGTTTTGTCAATATACCGTTAATATTGCGATCGCCCATGTCTAATCTACCAATCACCCTCACTGTCAAACTCTTGGCCGCCTATCAAGAAGCAGAGGGCTTGTCCGAAGAGAAATTAGAATTTCCCAAAGCAACTCCCGTATCGCAAGTCCTAGAACGCCTGAGTGCCGATCGCCCACTGTTCTATGGGCCACCCACCGGCTTCGGTATTGTAAAACTTCGTTTAGTTTATAAGCAATTATAAACAATAATGGTATCATATCGCTATGAGTGTTGAACAAGAAATACGCACAGCCCAAAGAACGGAAGTCTCAAATGCTGCAGCTAACAGAGAGGCACATCATTAAATCAACGGAACATCGTTTCGTCCAGATTGACGAATTAGCTTTCAAGTCCAAAAACCTCTACAATGCCACCAATTACGTCATTCGTCAGAGTTTTATTTATGGATGGGGCTATGTCAATTACAACGAAATGAACCGATTGATGAAGTCTCACGAAGCATATAAGGCTTTGCCTGCTAAAGTAAGTCAGCAAATCTTAATGGTGCTAGACAAGAATTGGAAATCGTTTTTTGAAGCCGTTAAAGCTTACAAAGCTGACTCTTCAAGATTCACGGGTCGCCCAAAATTGCCAAAGTACAAAGATAAGACTAAAGGGCGAAACCTTCTAGTTTACACGATTCAAGCAATTAGTAGCAAACAGTTAAAGAAAGGAATTATCAAACTTTCCGGCACTGAGCTTTCAATTAAAACCAAACTCAATCCCAACCATATTTGTCAAGTTAGACTGGTTCCGAAATGTGATTCCTATGTAATTGAGGTGATTTATGATGCTTGTACTGAGCGTAGTCGAAGTGAGCCGGAGCCCACCGTCAACAACGCTAATTCTATAGCTAGTATTGATTTGGGACTGGACAATTTAGTAGCGCTAACTTCAAATCAACCGGGATTTATCCCTTTGTTGATTAACGGGCGACCATTAAAATCGATTAACCAGTTCTACAACAAACGCAAATCCCGATTACAATCCCAGTTAAAAGGGAATCGTCAAACCTCACCCAGAATTCAGCGATTAACTCGCTGTCGTAATCAGAAAGTTGATAATTACTTGCATCATGCTAGTCGTGTGATTGTTGACCATTTGGTAGTGAACCAAATTGGAACGCTGGTAATAGGCAAAAATGCACAGTGGAAAACCGATATCAATCTAGGTAAACAAACCAACCAAAATTTTGTCAGTATTCCTCACTCTCGATTAATTGAGATGTTAGAATACAAATCTCGGTTGGTGGGAATCACAGTAATTGTGCAGGAAGAATCCTACACATCCCGCTCCAGTTTTTTAGGTTTAGACCCAATTCCTGTTTATGGAAAAACAGAAAAAGAGCCTGTGTTCACTGGTAAACGGATCAAGCGAGGTTTGTACAAAACATCGACTGGTCAGTTAATTAATTCTGACGTGAACGCAGCGTATAACATTCTCAGAAAAGCAATCCCAAATGCGTTTAGCAATGGGATAGGGAGCTGCGTAGTTCAGCCGAGGCGGGTCAATCCGCTCAAAGTAAAAGTGAAAGGGGAGGGGCTTAACGCCTCCCAGGTCTATAAATGACTATACTTTTGCCAGCTATCAACCAGGAATTTGCCCTCGCCCCACCCCACTCCAAAACGGTGATGAAGTCGTCCTTATTCCCCCTGTCAGCTCCCCCCTTCTGCCCTCGGACAGTCCGCCGATGGCGATCGGTTTGTCACCGGGCGGGCGATCGAGCTAAACTGAGAACTGAGGCCTGCCTTCGATCGGAAGAAGTCCTCAAACTTCTTGGAAGAAATTGTTTTACCTAGGAGTGGGTCAAGCCCACTTTTTTTGTTGCATTAGTCGCAGGAAAAGAGCTCAGGGCGTCTGACTTGCAAGTTGAGGACTGATTTAGTAGGGGTAATCCCCCCGCTTGAGATCCCTGCTGGGATGTCGGGTAAGTCCCAAAGTTGAAGACGAAAGTCGCAGCCACCTAATCAAACCACCTCAAAACCAAGCAATCTCAACAACAAATTTTTCCTTGCCGTGTCCGAGTTTAGGAGTTTTAACTTAAGTATTCGATATGACTCATCCCCTAATCCCACAAATCATTGACTTAGCTACCCCCGTTGCGGAAACACTGGGATTGGAAGTAGTGGGAGCAGTGTTTCACACCAACCAAAACCCTCCCGTCTTGCGGGTAGACATCCGCAACCTCCAACAAGACACTGGTTTAGCCGACTGCGAGCGCATGAGCACAGCCCTCGATGCCGAGTTAGAGGCAGCCGACATCATACCCGATGCCTACGTGCTAGAGATTTCCAGTCCCGGAATATCCCGATTGCTCAGCAGCGATCGAGAATTTATTACCTTTAAAGGTTTCCCCGTGACAGCAAAAACCACCGAACCCGACTCGCGAATCAAAGAGTGGAAAGGCCTACTCGTGGGCCGGGATGAAACAGCGGTTTATCTCAATCAAAAAGGGCGACAGGTTAAAATTCCCCGCCCTCAGATTGTCAAAGTTGAACTAGACGAAGGAAAGGAGATGTAAAGGGAAATTTTGAGTGTTGAGTTGTAGGGGCGGTGCCCCTGTGCCCGCCCGATTTGAGTTTTGCGATTGCCTCGCAGCAAGCTGAAAACGCTTGGCTGCGAGTTAATTTTTAACAATCACATCTGTAGCAGCGGGTTGAAGAGGAACAACAAATAAATTGTTACAGCACCGAGTTCCCCTAATCCTATTCAGTAACTCATCACTCCTCTGTCATCACTTTTCCTCGATCTTTTCCAAGTACCAATTACCGATTACCAGTTACTTGTTACCACAGCAAAAAAGGAGACTTTTATATGTCAATGGTTCCCCTGCCCGGACTAAAAGAAATGGTCGAAGGTATTAGCAAAGAACGCAATTTACCCAAACACGCCGTCCAAGCAGCCTTGCGAGAAGCCCTGCTCAAAGGATACGAACGCTACCGTCGTACCCAAAAACTCGATCACTTCAGCGAAGAATACTTCGACAACTTTGATGTAGAACTCGACGCAGAACAAGAAGGTTTCCGCGTTTTAGCCAACAAAACTATTGTCGAAGAAGTCATCAATCCCGATCACGAAATCTCACTTTCGGAAGTGCAAGAAGTAGCCACGGAAGCTCAACCGGGTAGCATCGTGCTCGTAGATGTAACACCAAATCAAAAAGAATTTGGTCGCATGGCCGCGATCCAGACCAAACAAGTTCTCGCTCAAAAACTGCGCGACCAACAGCGCAAAATGATTCAAGAAGAGTTTAAAGATTTAGAAGAAACAGTTCTTCAAGCAAGAGTGCTCAGGTTTGAGAGGCAGTCGGTAATTTTAGCTGTCACCAGCAGCTTCGGTCAGCCAGAAGTAGATGCCGAACTCCCTAAGCGCGAACAGTTGCCCAACGACAATTACCGGGCAAATGCTACATTCAAGGTTTATCTCAAGAAAGTAGGCGAAGGCTCAACTCGTGGGCCGCAGTTACTTGTTTCTAGAGCCGACGCAGGTTTGGTGGTTTACCTGTTTGCTAACGAAGTACCAGAAATAGAAGACGGGGTGGTGAGGATTGTCGCCGTAGCCAGGGAGGCAAATCCGCCATCCCGGCACGTCGGCCCCCGGACTAAAATAGCAGTTGATACTCTCGATCGCGACGTAGACCCTGTAGGAGCCTGCATCGGAGCGCGGGGATCGCGGATTCAGGTAGTAGTCAACGAATTGCGGGGCGAAAAAATCGACGTGATCCGCTGGTCTCCAGACCCCGCAACTTATATTGCTAACGCTCTGAGTCCCGCTAGAGTAGATGAAGTGCGTTTAGTTGCTCCAGAAGGCAGGAGAGCTCACATTTTGGTCGCTGAAGACCAACTGAGTCTTGCCATTGGCAAAGAAGGTCAGAATGTCCGCCTCGCAGCCCGCCTGACAGGTTGGAAAATCGATATCAAAGATATTGCTAAGTACGATCGCGCCGCCGAAGACAGCAAATTGGCAGCAGAAGCAACCAGGCTCGAAGAACTAGAAGGCGACTACGACGAGGAAGCAGGCGATTACGACGAGGAAACCGCAGAATTTGAGGAAGAGGAGGCAGCCGCTACGGAGGAAACCGAAGCCGCAGTCTAAAAACTGTGACATTTACCGAAGAAGAATTCAGAATTCAACAGCCAGAATCCAGAATTGGTTCTGTGCGACAGGAGGGAGAATCGAGGTTGAAAGCCCCCGATTTTAATCGTGGAGCACAAAAAATTTTTTCCGTAACCCTTACCCCTGACTTGAGGCATGGCGTATTTTGAATTCTGAATTCTGTCTTCTGACTCCTTGTCATAAGATTTTCTATCTTCGGGAGACAAGGAGGACTTGTCCCCTACTCGCTCCTCTCCCCCCAGGGCGGTTTCATTCTCAGGAAAACCGCGATTTTGACTCTTGTAGTGCCAAGAATGCCTACCCCCCCCACAGACGATTTCACAGACCTTTGGGACATGGGGCAACCACGGGGGGATTGCCCCTACGCAGAATGAAACAGCCCTGCCTCTCCCCCTACTCCCCCTCTGACAAGAAATGAAACCGAACTACCGGTGCTGTGCAAGTTGTCGAAAAATAGCTCCAAAGGAAGCTTTTTGGCGAGTAGTCAGGCTCTATCCTTCTCATCAGGTACAATTAGATCGTGGCATGGGCCGTTCTGCTTACCTTTGTCGGGAAGCAGAATGCCTCAAAGCAGCTCAGAAAAAAAATCGACTTGGGCGATCGCTCAAAGCGTCTGTGTCTGACGAACTGTACCAAACACTTTGGCAGCGTTTAGCCACATCTGACTGTACATCTTACTCTGGCCTAGCCGGACAAAAAACCGACAATAGTTCGGTATCGACTGTATAAACCCTCTTGGCGGCCCTACCAGTAATTACCGGTAGCGCCAGCTATAAAACCCCAATCCGATCTGCCCACCAGTCTGGAAAGATTTGTGTCAGATTAGATAAGGGTAGGGTACTAGCAGAGGTATCCTCAAGGTGGAAAGGCAAACTTTGAAGCTTGAGAGAGTGGGTTTTGCCAAAACTCAGACTTCGGAGTTCCAAGTTCCCAAACAGACTTGAGAATTCTTCAACCGCCGACTTCAGCGAGTTGCATCTTTTAGATAAAATTGCTGAGCGAGTACCAAAACCCCGATTCCTGACACTGAATCAATCACACCGAATGATGTCGTCATTAGCACAAAAAATCACAATGTAAAAACTGGTTGGCACAAAAGAGGGCAGAGTGGATGAACAACGGCAAAGTAAGAATTTACGAATTATCACGGGAACTAAATTTGGATAATAAAGACATCTTGGCAGTATGCGAGCGGCTCAATATTTCAGTCAAGAGCCACAGCAGCACAATTACAGAATCCGAAGCAGAGCGCATTCGCAAAACGGCGGAAAAATACGTAGCCAGTAGCCACTCTTCCCCCGGCAAGCCAGCTCCACCCGAAAGAGCAGCCGCGCCATCTAGAGAATCTGGCCCTCACCCTAACGACCAACAAAAAAAGCAGCAAATTTTAGAAATACGCAGTCCAAAAGTACGTCCGGCTGGTGCAAACTCCCAGCCTGCAGGCAACGAGGAGAACAAAAACCAGCCCGCGGCAACCGTGGCAACTCCTCCCAAGTCGCCTGCAGCTCAACAACTCCAGCCTCCAGCTAAACCGAATATCAATCGACCTGTACTGTCGAAGCCAAATGTCGCTGTGTCGGCGGCTCCGTCAGAAATAGTGTCGGAAACTGTAGGTGCGATCGCCCCGGAAACAACCATCCAGGCTCAGGCACCGGCGGCACCTCAACCGCCGTCGGAAAAGGCTCCAGAACGCATCCAGCAACCGCCGATCGCCCCTCCCGCGCCCTCGGCCAAACTCACGTCGCCGCCAGTCAGAGGGGCGTCCGAGTCCGCTAGCCGTACCCCACAAAATCTGGGGAACAAGCCGGTACTCAAACTTGCAAAAAGCGAGCAAGAGCAATCAGGACAGTCAGAAACTCTGGAAGCGCCGGCTAAACCGAGCCGCCCCAGCAGACCTGCACCGGGAGGTACAGAATCTCGCGACGCGCGCATACCGCGCCGGGAAGGCGCTGGTGGCCCAGTCAAAACTCCACTGGCCGATCGACCCCAACCCGGTGGGCCGCGCCGGAGCCTTGCCCCCGCAACGTCAGCTACCGGGCTGCGTAGCCGCGGCGGTGACACCGGAGCTGCAGGGGATGACACGGATGACAATGAAGAAGATAATACGCCGTTGCTGGGGATTACTCTCCTCGAAAGGCCCTCCCTCCCTCGTCCTGCCAAAAAGACATCGGTCATTTGGGAAGAAGATGATGACGAAAACTCAGATGCTGCCAAAGCTGCTAAAGCTGTTAAGGCAAAACGTTCTCGCCTCAAACCCATAGACGAGGATGACGATGACTTAGAAAACGGCTTGGATCTGCCAGCACCAGTCACGGTCAGCCTGTCCCTAGCCCGCCCAGCGAAAGCGAAGGGACAAGCAGCACCCAAGTCAACACCAACTCCGGGCGCACCCGGAAGCAGCGGAAAAAATAAGAGACCAGGCCCTTCTCACGATAAAAGTTCTTCAGGCTCGAGCGGGGGACGCGGCAACCGGGGCAAAACAGCCGAAGCTAAGGTAGAACGTCCAGAAAAGCTGCTGCTGAGCAGGCCGATGACTGTTCAAGAACTAGCACTTACTCTGGCTGTTCCCGAAACCGAAATTATTAAGCGGCTTTTCTCTAAAGGAATTGCGGTAAATATTACGGAAACCCTGGACATTCCAGCGGTGAGAATGGTAGCCGAAGAAATGGGCGTAGAGGTGGAAACCCCAGAAAAAGTAGCCCCAGCTCTCAAAGTGATCGAGATGCTGGACGAAGCGGATTTGGAATACCTCGAACGCCGTCCCCCAGTAGTCACGATTATGGGTCACGTGGATCACGGTAAAACTACCTTGCTCGACTCGATCCGCAAAACCAAGGTGGCTCAGGGAGAAGCTGGGGGGATTACCCAGCACATCGGTGCTTACCACGTGGATGTGGTACACGAAGGCAAGAGCCAGCAGGTGGTATTTTTGGATACGCCCGGTCACGAAGCCTTTACAGCGATGCGGGCTAGGGGAACACGGGTTACGGACATCGCCATCTTGGTGGTGGCGGCGGACGACGGCGTGCGACCCCAGACAATTGAAGCGATCAGCCACGCGAAAGCGGCGAAAGTGCCAATTGTCGTGGCTATCAATAAAGTTGACAAGGAGGGTGCTCAGCCGGAACGGGTGAAGCAAGAGCTTACTGAGTACGGCTTGGTCGCAGATGACTGGGGCGGCGATATCACGATGGTTCCAGTCAGCGCGATCCGAGGCGAAAACCTGGATACGCTGTTGGAAATGATTCTGACAGTCGCGGAAATGGAAGACCTCAACGCCAACCCGCACCGACCGGCTAAGGGTACTGTGATTGAAGCTCACCTCGACAAGGCAAGGGGGCCTGTGGCAACTCTGCTGGTGCAGAACGGCACTCTGCGAGTGGGCGATATTGTGGTCGCAGGCTCGGCTTTGGGCAAGGTGCGCGCAATGATCGATGACCGGGGCGATCGCGTAGAACACGCAACTCCATCCTTCGCGGTGGAAGTGCTAGGGCTGCGGGAAGTTCCTCGCGCCGGAGACGAGTTTGATGTCTTCGCAAACGAAAAAGAAGCTGCGGCGATCGCAAGCGGAAGAGCTACCTCCCGACGAGATTCACGCCTGCTGCAAGGCGGCCGGATCAGCCTCAGCGGCTTCTCTCAACAAGCTAAGGAAGGCGTTCTCAAGGAACTCAACTTGATCTTGAAGGCAGATGTCCAAGGCTCCCTCGAAGCAATTGTCGGCGCTCTGACTCAACTTCCTCAAAAAGAAGTTCAACTCCGACTGCTGCTATCTGCTCCTGGGGAAATTACAGAAACGGATATTGACCTCGCTGCAGCCAGTAATGCTGTAATTATCGGGTTCAATACTACTCTGGCCACCGACGCTCGCCTCGCGGCTGACCAAGCTGGCGTAGACGTGCGGGAATATAGCATCATCTACAACCTCTTGGATGACATTCAAGGGGCGATGGAAGGTCTGCTGGAACCCGAATTGGTGGAAGAACCTTTGGGTCAAGTCGAAGTGCGCGCTGTCTTTGCGATCGGTCGCGGGGCTGTGGCTGGATGTATGGTACTCTCTGGCAAAGTCATCCGTAACTGTAAGGTGCGGGTGCGCCGCGGCAACAATGTCGTTTATGAAGGTGTCCTCGACTCCCTAAAACGGATGAAGGAAGATGCCAAGGAAGTCAATGCTGGCTTTGAATGCGGCATTTCTTTGAGCGGGTTTAGCGACTGGGCGGATGGCGATATTATTGAAGCCTACCGGATGGTTACTAAACGCCGGACTCTCTCTCAATAGTTTTGAGTTGTGAGTGTTGAGAGGGAAGAGAATTTTTGAGCGATCGCAACCAAATTGCCGATCGCTCGCCACTCTTCTCTTCACTCAATACTCCCAAACTCATCTGACAGTTGACAGTTGACAGTTGACAGTTGACAGTTGACAGTTGACCGAAAGAAGAAGGAAGAAGGAATTAAGAACTTCCTAATCGTCTTTACCCTTGCTTAAAATTTAAAATTCGCTCCCTCAAATAAGAATTACCGAAATAAACCAGATTTCTGCTTGTAAGTCCTCGGTTTGATAGCTAAATATTTACTCCTGGCATCGGATTTCAGAGTCAAGAGTGCATCCCAAAATCTCAAAATCCAAGATTCAAAACTCCTAATTCATAACTCATAATTATTTAAAGTGCGTTCTTTTTGGTCAGATCCTTTTTTGTGGATTCACCTTTCTGGGGCGGCTACACTGCCGATATTCCTGGGAGTGTGCTTGCTGGGACTGGCAGTGGGTTCTCCCCTGCTCCCTGTCTGGTTAGAAATGTTTTTAGTGGCTGTAGCAGGTATTTTTCCTGTGCTGTGGATGCAGTGGTTCCGCCCTTTTTACATTTTTAGTATTTTAGTTGTGGCGGTGAAACCGCAGAATTTAACTTCTGTGCAGCACCGGCTTCTGACTCGGTTTAAAACTAAGTTAAATCAAGGAATCGCTCTTTTTGTCGCTGTTTTGCTGGCAGTAATTTTGTGGCAACTCTACCGATTGGCTCCCCTCGCGGCAACGGTTGCTCCCTTTCCTCCTTCCTGGCGAGTGGCTGGATTGTTGTTGGCAGTTGCTGCTTTTTTAGCTAGCAATTTGTTTTTGCAGGTGTCGGCTAGTGTCATGGCGGTTTTGCTGACGCCGGAATCAGAATTTGCAGCGACAAAGCCTCATGTTTTAGAAAAAATTCGGCAGGATTTTACGATCGCACCTTGGCAAGTCGATCGACTTTTGCCGGCTTTGGCAGCCGAGACAACTGCCGCTGTGGCTGCACCCGTAGAGTCAATTGAGCCAGCATCCAGCATAGGGAATTCTGCCGGCAGTATTGTCAACCCAAAGCCTGCTGACACCAACGGCGTTACATCCCTACCCGAACAGTCGATCGAAAAAAAGTGAAATAAAAAATTAAGAGGGGGAAAATTGTAGTTTAAGCTACTTTAATTTGTACAGATGTATGCTGTGAAAAAAATAGGTAAGTCCCCTCTTTGGATAGAGATTATTAATAGTCTTAATATTTAATTTTTAATCGCAGGTTGTGGATATTTTAGGTTGGCTCTTTGGAGAGAAGAATCTATAATAGAGAGTGTCAAGGTCAGCTTTCAATCCTTACAGGGGATTAAAACAGAGGTATAACAATATGGCGAATTATCTACCGATCGCACAACAACCTCAAGCCGCCGAGCCGATCGAGCTGTGCGAAGATTCTGAAATCTGGGGCAGTCTCAAATCCGCGATCGGCGCAAGTTCAGGATTTCAACGCTGGCAGCTAGAACTCAATTTTGAGCGTCAGCAGCAAAATGCCACCATCGATCAGCAGGTTCGTTCCTATCTGCGGGAAACTTTAGAAACTTTGGCTTATTGAGAGCAGCCAAGCCAAATGCTGTAACCGATAGTACCTTTCCATCGCCCCATGTTTAAAACCAACTTGAAACACGGCGTTAATTTCACGATTTTTCAGAACAAAGGGCGTTTTAGAATGAATCATAGATATCCTAGCTCCTTCTATTCAGGAGCTAGGACGTTATCGATACCTACTCAAAAAAATGAGCTGAGTTCCTTGACGGGGCGACAACGCCTATCTTACCTTGATGGTAAAAGCATTGAATCCCCTGAACCTCAAAAAAGATAGCGGATTCTGGACAGGCTTATTGACTCATAAGATCGTCCGAGATAGGGTTGAACCAGATTCTCTACGCTCGCCACTCTCTTTTATTGACTGCTTTGTAAAACTTATCTAAACTTATCTAGGGCTTGCTGAATAAGTTAGAAAAAATCGCGATCGCGTAGCTAACCGCAGACATCGCACTTGATGGGCAATTCAA
>NZ_JAUBUJ010000061.1:0-51101 GCF_036705405.1 Microcoleus sp. B13-B6 | reverse complement strand
TGAGGAGGACAAAAAGGCGATCGTAACTCCTGTTTCTACTTTTACTAACGATGCGGTGGCTTCCGATAAGGCTGTGGCTTCTGAGGTGAAGGTTGAGGAGGACAAAAAGGCGATCGTAACTCCTGTTTCTACTTTTACTAACGATGCGGTGGCTTCCGATAAGGCTGTGGTTTCTGAGGTGAAAGCTGAGGAGGAGAAAAAGGCGATCGTAACTCCTGTTTCTACTTTTACTAACGATGCGGTGGCTTCCGATAAGGCTGTGGTTTCTGAGGTGAAAGCTGAGGAGGAGAAAAAGGCGATCGTAACTCCTGTTTCTCCCTCAAACAAAGATGTGCAGGCTTCAGATAAAACTGTAACGACAGTAATAGAAACTGAAACGAAAACAGTTGCACCTCAACCTGCACCTAAAAACCTTTCGACACTTGAGACAGAAACCAATAAAAATCAACCGCAACCTACTGTTACTTCTAGTCCCCAGACTGATGGCAAACCAGCAATTCCTACTCAAGAAGTTGCTCATGTTTTTCAGCCCATTGCCCATGATAGTAAGCCAGCGATTCATCCTCAAGAACTTTCTGCTATTAGTCAATCAATTGCCACCGACAGCAAGCCAGTAAATTCTACCCCAGAAGTCGCTAAGCCAGCAATTGCTACTAATAGCCAGCCAGCAATTTTTATTCAACAAGTGGCTCCTGTAACTCAACCTGTCGCACCAAATGCAATTATCACAATAGCAACAAATAGTCAAGATAAAACCAATGCAGAACCCATAAATCCGGCACAAAATGTCGGATTAAATCCGGTCGCAACGGCTACCTCATTCCATTCTCCCAAAGCATCTCAGCCCTTAGTCGGTATTATTAGCACAGGATTTAATGCCAACAATTTTGACATAGACTACAGTCGCATTAGTCTGGGAAAAGACCGCATTGCTAACGACGACAATCCCTTAATTAAATCCGGTGAAGGCAGCGAACAAGGAACTCACGTTTTAGGCTTAATTGCTGCCACTCAAAATAACAGCAAAGGCATCGATGGCATTAACACCGAAGCACCGATTTGGTTGGGTCGGGCTAGCGGCAACAACAGTTGGGCAGAATCCTTAATTGAATTTGTGGATACTGCCAAAAAATCCGGTCAACCCAATGCAGTTGTTAACATCAGTTTTGAACTAACTCAAGTTGATGCTAGCGGCAAGATAGTTTCCCGCTACGAACTGACCGAAGCAGAAAAAAATGCCCTAGAATATGCTCGCAAAAATCAAGTTGTTGTTGTCGTTCCTGCGGGCAACAATCCCCAAGAAATATCGGCTTTAGGGAAAGCATCTCTTCAGTTTGACAATATCATCACCGTCGGTGCATCTTCCGGCGGTCAAGTCACAGACTATTCCGGCACTGGCAAGGGTTTAGATATTTTAACAGAAGGAGGAACGCTAAACAATCCCGTGCGATCGACTGTCGCAGAAGGTACAGGATTGATGGCAGGAACTTCTGTAGCCGCAGCCCAAGTCACGGGTGCAATTTCTCAGGTGTGGGCAGCAAATCCCAAACTGAATTATCAGCAAGTTATTGATATAATCAAACGCACCGCAACTGATATCGCTTTGCCCAATTGGGATGCCAAAACAGGTGCAGGATTGCTGAATTTGGCAGCAGCAGTACCTCTAGCAAAAGCGACTGAAGCTAAACCGCTACCACCAGAAGCGACTGTTCAAGATGTTGTCAGCCAAATCAATAACTTAGCTCCGGAACTAGACAATGTTTTAGAGCAGTTTAACAATCAGGTTCAGCAAATTTCTACCAATCCCGACAGTGCTTTAATCGAGCCAAAACCTGAAGATGAGAAACAAGCGGCGCAAGAACTTGATGCTTTAATTGCAGATTTGCAAAAAGACATTGATGACTTGCAAAACGATCGGTTTGCTGATGTAGACGGCATTGCTAGCGAATATCAGTTTGATGCGAAAGACCAACCTTTAATCGGTATTATCGATACTGGTTTTGCCGAAAACAATCCCGATATTGACTACAGCCGGATTATCAAAGGTCGCGATTTCAATGACAGCGACGACAACCCCTTACTTCCTGCTAGCGATCCAAAGGCTGAACACGGCACTAAAGTATTAGAAGTGATCGGGGCAAAACAGAACAACGACATCGGCATCAATGGCGTAAATGATGATGCACCGCTGTGGGTTGGACGTGCTGTTGGTTCTGGGAAATGGGCTCAATCTTTGCGGGAATTTGTGGATGCTGTCAAAGTATCTAAACAGCCCAATGCTATTGTCAACCTCAGCTTTGATTTAATTGACAAAGATGGCAACACCCGCACTAAATTTACAGCAGAAGAACGAGCAGCCATTGAATACGCTCGCGAACACAAAGTCCTGATTGTAGCAGCGGCCGGAAATCAAGGTGTTGAAGGTTTATCTGCTTTGGGGAAAGCTTCGCGGGAATTCCCCAATATCATCACAGTTGGTGCGGCGGATTGGAATGGCAATCTTGCTGATTATTCCAGCTATGGTGCGGGGATAGATTTAGTTGCTTTTGGCAGTACCCCTGACAGCCAAGCAAGTTCTAATGCTAATTCAAATGAGGATTTGCTCAAAGATTTAACTCCGCTTGAACGCCAAGCTGTGGAAAAAGCGATTAAATTTAACGAAGCACCAACTGAAGATGACAAACTAACAGAAGCTGAGGAACAACTTGTCTTAGAAGCGACTAAAAAATTAGGAAAGGCGTTAGGAGATATTAAGAATCCTGATAGCAATTCAGCCGCATCAATCCCCGAAATTGTTGGTACTTCGATTGCTGCTGCTAAGGTGACAGGTGCTGCTTCCCAAGTTTGGGCGGCTAATCCGAATTTGAGCTTTGCACAGGTGAAAGCTATTCTCAAAGCAACTGCGGTGGATTTGGGTACTCCTGGGTGGGATATTCAAACAGGTGCGGGTTTGTTGAATTTGGCTGATGCTGTAGCAATGGCTAAATCTTCGCCATCTGGACTTGATGTTGCAGATAGTATTTTATCCTCTGATTTTGATGTTTCGAGTGGGGAAGGTACATCTGTGGAACGCGAGGCTTTCTTCAAAAAATTATGGAACGGAGTGAAGAAAGTCTTTAGCAAGGTGAGCGGATTTGTTGGCAAAGTGGTAGGTTTTGTTAACAAAGTAGCGGGTTTCATTGGCAAGGTTAAAGACTTTTTCTCTAAAGTTAGCGGTATCTTCTCGACAGTTGGTAAGGTATTTAGCTGGATTAGTACCAAATTCTTGGCCCTGCCTATCTTGGGGAAAGTTGGGATAGTTTTAGGAGGGATTGCTCTGGTTGGAGGTGCGATCGCAGGTTTAGTGGCATGGTTTAAGAAGAAGCAACAGCCCCCTGCACAACCACCTGTTCAAAATACCACTCCGCAGGAAATTATCGAGCTCCAAGGAATCTGGGGAGGATTGCCAACTGTACTGAAAACTGCTCTAAAAAATGGGATTAATAGTCCTTATGGACGACCGCTTTTTCAGGGAGATCCGGCTGGTATTTTGCCACTTATCCAGACTTTAACCAGTATCAATCCAGGACTGAATTCGACATCGCCACAACTTTATTCTTGGCTGTTATATGGCACGCCAGCTCAGTTTCTACCAGTTTTGCAGGGTACTGCAACAACTCCGGCACTGCCACAGGACGTTGCTAATGCTTGGAGTGTTCTGAATTCACAGCAGAAACAAGAACTTTTGAAGTTTATGCAAGGTGGAATTCCGCCGCTATATCAGCCCCTGTTTAATGGCACCGATCCTGATGGTATTTTGCCACTATTAAATGGTTTAGGTGGAATATCACCCAATGCTCAAAGCACTGTTTTGACTTTCTTACCAGGGGGAATTCCCAGTCAGTACCAGCCAAATTTTCCCTAGGGCTGGCTGATTTCCAAAATCTAATTGCATCCCAGCAATCGCAGATTCAAGGCACTCAGTCAGCCCTGCAAACCTACCAAGCTCAAATCAACGAAGCTAATGCTTTGGTTAATCAACTCGAACAGCAGCGACAGGAGGCTCAAAATGCTGCTAATTACTGGAATAGCCAGATTTATACTTGGGGAATTGTCGGCTGGCAAAGAGGTCGTTCAGGACGCCAAAATCCCATCTACGGCAGGATTTACAATCCGCAGGCGGTAGCTTATCGAAATGAGGCACAAGCGGCTGCTAATATGGCGGCTCAATACCGAGATATAGCTGCACAAAAAGCCCAAGAGTTAACTGCTGCTTTGCAGCCACAAATCACAGCGCTGCAACAGCAAGTATCGGGGCAACAGCAACAATTGCAATCGCTTGTACAACAGCAACAAACATTGCAAAATCAGCCGCAGCCCGCAATTGCTGCACCGTGATTGTTAAAGGCGATCGCCCGTCTGAGTCGCAAATTTGTAGGTTGAGGTAACAAACCACAACCTACAATCTACCCAAATTTGAAGGAATTTATATGTCTCTTCTCAAAAAAACCAAAATTATGTTGATAGCGGCTTTCATCTTGGGTATGGCGGCTAAACCCAGTTTCTCTGCCATTTTCAACGTTGCATCTGACTTTTCTGTAACTAATAACCCCAATGGCGCTTGGCGCTACGGCTGGTCATCAAGCCTTGGATCTAACTTCAACCTGTATAGCAACTCAGGAAAGTTCACTCCTACCATCGACTCGTGGTACTATCCTACAAAAGCTTGGCCGCCTTTTGTCGTCCACAACTCAACTGCAACTGAAGACAATTCTCATCCGACAATAACGTACCAACCCAGTCAATTAAGCTTTCACCCCGGTTATTACGGAGAATATAGCATTGTCCGCTGGATTGCGCCTGAAGCGGCAACCTACTCACTTGCTACAATGTTTACCGGCCTCGATCATGTTGGGCCGACTACAACAGATGTTCACGTTCTTCATAACAATATTGTACTTTTCAGTAACTTGATTAACGGCTTTGGTGCTTCTAGTACCAAGTCATTTGCGACGGCTGGGACGGTTCAAGCTGGTGACACGATTGATTTTGCTGTTGGTTATGGCAGCAACCAGACTTACTTGTTCGACTCGACGGGTCTGGATGCTACTATTTCAACGACACCCCCAGCCGTTTCCGAATCCGTACCCGAACCTTCTACTGTATTAGGTGGATTGGCGTTTAGTGCTTTTATTGCCAAAATGCGGATGAAACGCAAACGGCAACAAAAAACCCTGGCTTCCACTGGCAGTTGATAAAAAATCGCGCGATCGCTCCTCACAAACCCATCTCTTTCTCCAACCTACCCAAAGAGCGCTCGCCCTTCCCCAACCCCACCCCAAATCTCATCAAAAACTCAGAGGTAATTATGTCTTCTCAAAACATCCTGCAACAAATCAAAAACTCCCACTCCCTTTTACCAGCGAGTCGCGATCGCCTCCGATACCTACACGATCGCCCTTAGCAAAAATCTCAACAAACAGAAACCTGTGCGATCGCCAACCAACTATCTCAACAGATAAATTGGTAGCGCAGCAGCCAATACCTTGGTATTATTCCTCACTCTGCTGATTGGTATGCCTGCCAACGATCCGGCCAATATTTCTCAATGCCATTGTTGGGGCGATCGCACCTAATCCCTTAGAAACCCGGTTTCTTCTTCACGCGCGATCGCCCCTCTCCCAGAAACCGGGTTTCTCCAATAACTTTTGCATCCTACCGAAATATTTAGGAAGAAACCCGGTTTCTCGATCCACGCGAGACGCCGCATTTTCGATTATTTCCGCAGCACTGAAGTGATAATGACTGTAATAGTAGCACTAGCAATTAAAGTAAAAGCAAGTTGCACCACCCACTGAGTTGCTTGCTGGTAATTAGAAAAGCGATCGTTAAACTTCTCCGAATCCCTAGATAGCTTGTCAACTTCAGCCGATAGCTTGTCTAACTTTTCGATGACATCTGCCAGGGTTGGTTCTTTATTGGTTGTACTTGTCATTGGTTGTATTTTAACTCGCTCGATAATTCTATTGTACTATATTGCCGGAGCGATCGCGTCGATGATATGAGGGCGAGCGCTCGCACCTAATTCCTACTATTTGTCACCCACAAAAAAACCTTCCCATGCAGTGTATCTTATATTCAAGAGTAAATATAAAAGCATCGCTCCGATCGCCCTCAACACAAGATACAATTAAAGGAAGTAATCACTCCGACCATTCAGTAGGAGACAAATATGCAAACTCAAAGCAACAACGTAATGGGAAAAGTTTTCGCCACTCTGACAATCATTAATCGAGCCGACCAAATTCTAGCAGAGGCCGGAGTAAAATCAGAAGATCAAATTCGCTCAATAACTCTCAAAAATGTATTGGTAGATACGGGTGCAACTACCTTGTGTTTGCCACAAGATACGATCGCCAAACTGGGACTGAAACTCCTGAAAGAAGTAGACGTAGCCACTGCAATGGGCATTGGCAAAGCCCGAATTTTCCAAGATGCCAAAATATCCATGTTCGATCGCGAAGGAACCTTCGAGTGCTTGGAGTTACCAGGAGGTAAAGATGCTCTTTTGGGAGTCATCCCTTTAGAAGCTTTGGGGTTAGAAATCGACTTACAAAATCAAACTTTGAAGGCTTTACCCATCAGTTCTACAGAAACTTATTTGACGATTTTGTAGCGATATTTATCATTATTTAAATTAAAGAAACCGGGTTTTTCATCAGATTCAAGGCTGTGATTCAGTATTTTCGTAAAAAACCCGGTTTCTGGGTCCCTATAATTCCTATATATTAACTTTTGTTACAAAAACTCGGCTTTTGCGTAAAAATACCCCGCGAAATCCCAATACACAATAGAAGGCTTTCACCTTTGATGCAAATTCACCCCCAAAAACTATGACAGCCGCAACTATGCCGATCGCCCCCATCGCCCCTTACAGCCACCGTCTAGCCACCGCAGAAGACGCAAAGGATCTCGCCCCCCTCTGGCAAGCATTCGCCGCAGAACGCGAATCCATCGACCCCTCAATGCTGGTCAAACCTAACTTCGACTTTGAAAAATACGTCACCAACCAACTCGAAAAACCACTTTCTTTCTGCTGGTTATTAGAACATAGCGACAGCATTATCGGCTGTCTATTTATCTACTATTACGACGAAGCCCCGCCCGCCAGTCTCCCCGAATACTTGATTCAACAACACAACATTGAAAATCCGTTTCAATCCCGCCGCGTCGGTTCCGTTTTGGGGATGTACGTCCAGCCAGAACATCGGAAATCCGAAGCAATTCAAATGCTAGCAAAAGCAGCGATAGCCCATGCTAAAACCATGAAAGTCAGCGATATAGACTTGCTAATTGCAGCCGATCAACCGGGCATTCAAGCCATGTTGCAACGCGCTGGATTTACCAAAGCTGCCGTACAATATACCCGCCATTACGATATGGCAATGGATGCTGAATTACCGAGTTTACACCCGCCCCATCCCGAATTGCCCGATGTAAAATTGCCGACACCGAGAGCAATTCCGCTACGCCATCCCCAAACTAACGAACTCCTTCGCAATTCTCAAGGAGAACCTGTTTTTTTGATGCCCTTAGCTGATGACAAAGGTGAATTGCTGAAGTCATCTAGCGGTCAAACTATTTACCCCGAATTGTTGCTAGACCCCGCAACTAATTCTTGGGTTATTGATGGGGAAGACAAATTAGTGGCTTGTCCGATTTTGCGGGATGAAAATGGACAAATTGTCGAGAATCAAGACATTGTTCAATTTTATCGTCCTGCTTACCAAATTATTGATGGAAAACCTGGTCTAATGCGAGATGCGACTGGTAATTATGTATTTTGTGATGTTGAACTGGACAAACAGGGGAAAATAGTGAAAAGTCCTGATGGCTTTCCCATTTTTAAACAGCCTCAAATCCAGATTAGGACTTACGCATAAATACCAAAGAAACCGGGTTTTTTACCAGTTTTGAAGACTGGGATGCAAGATTTTTCTAAAAAACCCGGTTTCTGCGTCCAGGAATATCATGAATTATATCAAATCCGGTTGCATCGTCCTGGTATGGGCAGGGCGGGTTTATATAATTTGTCGATACTTATTAAATATCTCGGCGAACCCGCCCCTACAAAAATTTATATAATACTAGGACGAATCAAACGGAAATGATATTACGCACTCCGACGAAAGAAACCGGGTTTTTTACCAATTTTTAAGGCTGGGATGCAAGATTTTCGGAAAAAACCAGGTTGCTGCGTCCAAAACTATACTTATTCACATCAGGATCGCCTTTCGTTCAGCTATGACATAATCCGGCACCCAAAATCTATCTACAGACATCAGAATAGCTACAGGCATAAAAATATCAACATCGTCTCCCATCTCTTCCGTGGGCAGCAAGCCAAACAATTCATCATCTTGGTTAACGTAGGCTAAGATATTATCAAAATCCTCTAAAAGTTCGTCCGGGTAAATGCAGTGGATTCCTCCTTCATCTTCATAATATTCTTCTTCGTGAGGCAAGAATTGCGACGGTTTGAGTTCGGCAATCAGATAGCCTAGCTTGTGAAATTCTGCTTCAGGAACGATCGCCGCTACATCTTCCCCGGCTTGCTGCAAGAGAATCCGATCGCCCTTTAACATCACTCGTTTAATTGTGGCGATCGCATTTTCGCAAAATTCGTCAGCAGTTAACCGGAAAAACCCCTCGCAGCCGTGAAGCGCAGCTATCGGGCTCTTAATCGCCCGTTTTGCCCCCGCAGCCTCACCCACAACAGAATTTTGACAATTGTCCAGGGCGATCGGTAAAATTACAGGTACGATCGAATTATTGTCAGCAGCATTAAATCCTTCAGTCATTAGTTCCCAAAATTTACACAATTGTTGACAATATTGCACAATAGATAAAATTGTAAATATATAGCACCTGCGTTTTTTTTGACCGCTTATGAATAGCAGATTCCTCGATCGCCTCCACCACCCCTCACGCCCCGTCATCGTCTTCGACGGCGCGATGGGAACCAACCTGCAAGTCCAAAACCTCACCGCAGAAGACTTTGGCGGCAAAGAATACGAAGGCTGCAACGAATATCTCGTCCACACCAAACCCGAAGCCGTCGCCAACGTGCACCGGGGATTCCTGGAAGCAGGGGCCGATGTCATCGAAACAGACACCTTCGGCGGGGCTTCCATCGTACTCGCTGAGTACGATTTGGCAGACAAAGCATATTATCTCAACAAAACTGCCGCCGAACTCGCCAAGGGTATCGCCGCCGAATTTTCCACGCCAGAAAAACCTCGATTTGTCGCAGGATCGATCGGGCCAGGCACCAAATTGCCAACATTAGGACACATTGATTTTGACACTCTCACCGCCGCTTTTGCCGAACAAGCAGAAGGACTTTATGACGGCGGCGTTGACTTATTTATTGTCGAAACTTGTCAAGATGTGCTGCAAATTAAATCAGCATTAAATGCCATTGAAGAAGTATTTAAGAAAAAAGGTGCGCGAATTCCGTTAATGGTATCAGTCACAATGGAAGCCACCGGCACAATGTTAGTCGGTTCCGACATCAGCGCCGCCCTCGCGATTTTGCAGCCGTACCCGATCGACATTTTAGGCCTCAACTGCGCCACCGGGCCCGATCGCATGGCCGAACACGTCAAATACCTTTCCGAACATTCGCCCTTCGTCGTTTCCTGCGTTCCCAACGCCGGTTTACCCGAAAACATCGGCGGCCACGCGCACTACAAACTCACGCCAATAGAATTAAAAATGGCCTTGATGCGCTTTGTCGAAGACTTAGGCGTGCAAGTCATCGGTGGCTGCTGCGGCACACGCTACGATCACATCCGCGAACTATCAGAAATTGGCAAAACTCTTAAACCAAAAATTCGCGAAATTACTTGGGAACCTTCCGCCGCTTCAATTTACACCGCCCAACCCTACGAACAAGAGAATTCCTTCTTAATTGTCGGCGAAAGACTCAACGCCAGCGGTTCCAAAAAATGCCGCGATTTGCTAAACGCCGAAGACTGGGATGGTTTAGTAGCAATGGCCAGGGAACAAGTGCGAGAAGGCGCGCACATTCTCGATGTTAACGTTGATTATGTCGGCCGCGACGGCGTGCGAGACATGAAAGAATTAGTTTCCCGCGTTGTGACTAATGCCACTCTCCCTTTAATGCTGGATTCCACAGAATGGGAAAAGATGGAAGCCGGCTTAAAAGTTGCGGGCGGCAAATGCTTGCTGAATTCCACTAACTACGAAGACGGAGAACCGCGTTTTTATCAAGTTTTGGAGTTGGCGAAAAAATACGGCGCGGGCATAGTTATCGGTACAATTGACGAAGACGGGATGGCCAGAACTGCTGACCAAAAATTTGCGATCGCCCAACGCGCCTATAACGCGGCCGTCGCCTACGGAATTCCCGCCGAGGAAATCTTTTTTGACACCCTAGCATTGCCCATTTCCACCGGGATTGAAGAAGACAGAAAAAACGGCAAAGCTACCATCGAATCCATCCGCCGCATCCGCCAAGAATTACCAGGATGTCACGTAATTTTAGGAGTTTCTAACATCTCCTTCGGCTTGAATCCGGCGGCGCGGCAAGTTTTGAATTCCATGTTTTTGCACGAAGCAATGCAAGCGGGGATGGACTCGGCAATTGTCAGCGCCAATAAGATTTTGCCCCTGGCGAAAATCGACCCCAAACACCAAGAAATCTGCCGTAAACTGATTTACGACGAACGGGAGTTTGACGGCGAAATTTGCGTTTATGACCCCTTGGGCGACCTGACAACGGTGTTTGCGGGCAAAACTACCAAGCGCGATCGTACAGAAGACGCAAGCCTCCCGGTAGAAGAACGTCTCAAGCAGCACATCATCGACGGCGAACGCATTGGGCTCGACATCCAACTCGCCAAAGCATTAGAAACCTATCCACCCCTCCACATTATCAATACCTTCTTGCTAGACGGCATGAAAGTAGTCGGAGAATTGTTCGGTTCGGGACAAATGCAACTGCCATTTGTATTGCAGTCAGCAGAAACCATGAAAGCGGCAGTTGCCTATTTAGAACCGCACATGGAAAAGTCCGAATCCGGGGACAACGCCAAAGGAACATTTATCATCGCTACTGTCAAAGGCGACGTTCACGACATCGGCAAAAACTTGGTTGATATTATCCTATCAAACAACGGCTACCGAGTGATTAACTTGGGTATTAAACAGTCGGTTGACAATATCATCGAAGCTTACGAAAAGCACAAAGCCGACTGTATCGCGATGAGTGGCTTGCTGGTAAAATCCACCGCCTTCATGAAAGAAAATCTGGAAGTATTCAACCAGAAAGGAATCACGGTTCCGGTAATTTTGGGCGGTGCGGCTTTGACTCCCAAGTTTGTACATGAAGACTGCCAAAATACTTATAAAGGTAAAGTCATTTACGGCAAAGATGCGTTTTCAGACTTGCACTTTATGGACAAACTCATGCCAGCCAAATCTGCTGGTAAATGGGAAGATTTGCAAGGATTTTTAGATGAAATCGGGCAGGATAATGGGGCGGTTAAAGAAGCTAAAGCGGCGCCCGAAACTTCTGTAGAAGATGCCAAGAAAGCAGACACTCCTGTGGTGATAGATACCAGGCGATCCGAAGCAGTGGCACCAGATATCGATCGCCCGACTCCTCCTTTCTGGGGAACGAAACTGTTGCAGGGAGAAGACATCCCCTTTGAGGAGATTTTCTGGCACTTAGATTTGCAAGCCTTAGTTGCCGGTCAGTGGCAGTTCCGCAAGCCCAAAGACCAATCGCGGGAAGAATACGATGCTTTCTTAGCGGAAAAAGTTTATCCCATCTTGGAAGAATGGAAACACAAAATTATCACCGAAAAGTTACTGCATCCGCAAGCAATTTACGGGTATTTTCCCTGTCAAGCTGAAGGCAATTCTTTGTATTTGTACGACCCAGAAATCATGGATGGCGGGGAAACAATAATCAATGGCGGGCAAACAATAATCAGTGGCGGGCAAACAATAATCAGTGGCGGGCAAGATGCCCGCCCCACAACAGAAAGTGGCACAGGCATCTTGCCTGTGGCTGCAACAGAAAGTGGCACAGGCATCTTGCCTGTGGCTGGAACAGAAAGTGGCACAGGCATCTTGCCTGTGGCTGGAACAGAAAGTGGCACAGGCATCTTGCCTGTGGCTGCAACATTGACATTTCCCCGCCAAAAATCGGGGCGCAGGCTGTGCATTGCCGACTTTTTCGCGCCCAAAGAATCCGGTAAAATCGATGTATTTCCGATGCAAGTAGCGACAGTGGGAGAAATTGCTACAGAGTACGCGCAAAAGTTATTTGCTAACAATCAATATACCGACTATCTCTACTTTCACGGATTAGCGGTACAGACAGCGGAAGCAATTGCAGAATGGACTCACGCGCGAATTCGGCGCGAATTGGGATTTGGTAGCGAAGAACCGGACAACATTCGCGATATGCTAGCGCAAAGATATCGCGGTTCACGGTACAGTTTCGGCTATCCCGCTTGTCCCAACATGGCGGATCAGTACAAGCAACTGGAATTGTTAAAGTGCGATCGTATCAACCTCTACATGGATGAAAGCGAACAACTTTATCCCGAACAATCAACAACCGCAATTATCACCTATCACCCAGCCGCCAAATACTTCACCGCTTAATTTCTAGGGTGCGCTATAAGCACCTTTCTCTCGTTTTTCTCGTTCCTTCTCCTCGTTCCCAGGCTCTGCCTGGGAACAAAGAGCCGGAGGCTCTGCCTCCATTTAAAAACCTGGAGGCAGAGCCTCAAGAAATGCGTTCCCAGGTAGAACCTGGGAACGAGAAACCAACAAAAAAGCACCTTAAAAAAAGTGCTTTCCTAAATATGAAATTTCCGTATCTGACGAAACATTTATGAGTAATTCCGGGGAGTGCGGGCGCCGGCAGATGCTCCTACCATCGAAGCAACTAAACCCAATAGTGAGCCGAACAAAAATGACCAACCAGCTTTCGCGGCATTACCAGCAATATTGCGAGTATCCTGAGCAGATACGTTAGGTGCTCGGTTCGGCAAATCGACCCCACCTTGCTGCGCTTGATTAATTGCTTCTCCCGCATTGGCAGCTATGACGCCAAAAGTACCGGCCACGCCATTTGCTAACAGCCAAGAGCCAATTGTTAAGGTGGTTGCCCACAAAATTGCTCCGTTCAAAAGCGCTGTGTTGCGATTCATTGGGCCACAAGCGCGAGCAGTTACCCAACCGCCAACGGCCAAGCTAATTAACAAACTGATAATTGACCAAATTCCGACGCCGGTACCCACGTCTCCTGAAATACTGCGCGGAGCTCCTGAATTAGCAATGTTGCTCAAGCCGATCGCAGCGCCCAATGCACTTAACACCAGTTGTGTGCCGATCGCAATTACCAAACCTGAAAAAATCGGGCCCCAACGTACTCGATCGTGGTATTCCATCACTGAATTTACGACCACGGGTTCGGTACCAACGTTATCTACAGGTCTATTTACGTATGACATAGGTTTTTTTTTCCTCTTAGAGTTGCTTTAATTTTTAACAATCTTTCACCTAAGCATTGATTGTGGCTGAGATTGATAGAAACTATATCTGCCTGGGGAAATAACCAGTATCTATGTCTGAAGAAATAAACGAAAAAGTCATCAGCCCTCAGCCAGCCGCTATTAGCTAATGACTGATGACTGATGACTGATGACTGATAACTATTTTATCCCGTTAGAAAAGTTCCCGGATGTATACAGGAAATGCGGACGTATACAGAAAATACAGCTTAACGCAATCTTACAGCCGTTCCCACGGCAGTAATCAGCAGCAAAGCCCCGCTGGAGTCTACATTAATCGTGCCGGTGTCAACTTCCACCCCGATTACGGCATTGGCGCCGAGGCGCTGGGCCCGTTTTTCCAGTTCCGCGAGGGCATCTCGCTGTCCTTTGAGAAACACTTCCTCGTAACTGCCGGTGCGCCCGCCGATGATGTCGCGAATGCCCGCGAAGAAGTCTCGCAGGGCATTGGTGCCGTAGACCACCTCAGCAGTTACAATTCCCAGGTAAGATTGAATTTCTGCTCCTTGGATGATATCAGTTGTTGTTACAATCATCAGTTGGCCTCAATCGCGAAAATTTTGAGTGTGTCTTGTTCTGTAGATTTACTACATCTAGCCGCTCAAACATTCCTGGTAAACCCTAAGCTGTCAGCTTAACAAGGTGACAGCCACTCGCTCTTCCATTCCACACACTCTTTGAAACAAATGGCCGTGTACAAACAAAGTCTCTTGGTATTCAGTACGTTGCTAGTAGCAGGATTGGCTGTCGCAGCGCCGCAGATAGCGCTCTCAGCAGAAACAGTCGTTCAAGTCAACCCTCAAAATGATTCAAATTTAGATGCTCTGCTGCGACAAGGGCGCGAGTTGGTAGATGTAGGAGACTACAGTAAGGCGATCGCCATTTATCAGGAAGCGGCGCGTTTAGATACGGAAAACCCCCGCATTTTTTCGGGTATTGGCTATTTAGAAGCGCGTCAGGGCAATTATCAAGCCTCAGTAGAATTTTACCAACAAGCGATCGGTCTCGAACCCAACAATGCTGACTTCCAATACGCATTAGGGTATGCTATGGCGAATTTGCAAAACTATCCCGCAGCAGCCACAGCTTACCGCCGCGCCGCTGCGCTCGATCGCAAAAATGTCAATGCCCGGATCGGTCTCGGAGTGGTACTCTTTCAGCAAAAAGATTACAGCGGTTCTTTTAAAGCATACCAAGAGGCGATCGCCCTCGATCCGAAAAGTTGGCAAGCTTATTCTTCAATGGGTTTAGTATTGATCCAGCAGAGAAATTTTGCCAGTGCTGTCACCGTACTCCAACAAGCAGCCGAACTCGCTCCCAAACAAGCAGGTGTCCAGTTAAAATTAGGCACTGCTTTGCTGCGGGCCGGCTATACTTCCGAAGGGCTAGCAGCTTTTGAAGAAGCTGCCAAATTGGAGCCCCGGAATCCAGAAGTGCAGCTAGAAATTGGCGAACTTCTCAAGGGTCAAAACGACTTAGACGGAGCGCTGGTAGCTTATCAGCGGGCTATTGCGGTGCGACCTAATTTAGTGGAAGCACACGCAGGAATTGGGGAAATTCAACTGAAAAAACAAGATTTTTTAGGAGCGATTACCACTTTTCGTCGAGTGATTAAGCTCGATCCAAACCGGGCAGAAGCTTATTACAATATGGGTACGGCACTCAAAGCGCGCGATCGCAAATCCGAAGCAATTGAAGCTTTTCAAAAAGCCCTCGACACTTACCGCCAGCAAGGAAACAATGATGGTGCAACAAAAGCTGAGGCGGCATTGCGGGAACTGAAGTAATATTTCTCAAGGTACTAATTGGTAATTGGTAATTAGTTTTGAGTTTTGAGTAAGTAATTTTTGTAGGGCTTAACCCTTCCAATCCCAGGGTAGCCAGGAAGGAAACAATCTCAAAACTTTTTTTATTTCCTCTTACCTCTTGCCTCTTGCCTCTTCCTTCATTTAAAAAACTCGGCTCGATATGGCAGATATTGCTGATGCTTAAGTTTTGTGTTAATCGCAGAGAAACGCGACTAAATGGGGTATGATACTGGGGCCAGTTTTGACTCCGGCGATCGCTCTTAAAATCAGAGAGAAAATCAGGGCGATCGCAGTTAAAAATTTGCTACACGCTATCTCTTTTGTAAGATGCTCAAACTACTCTCTTAAGATGAATCTATTTCTATTGGTAGAGCCGACAAAGTTGTTAAGATTTGTAAAATGAGCAAAATATCCTATCCCCAGAGCTTCATCTATGCAAACGTATGACGTGATTATCATAGGAGCAGGTCACAACGGACTGGTCTGCGCCTCTTATCTGCTGAAAGCTGGATATACCGTCCTGTTGTTAGAAAAACGTTCGGTTCCCGGAGGCGCGGCCACTACTGAAGCTGCGATTCCCGAATTGCCGGATTTTAAATTCAATTTGTGCGCGATCGACCACGAATTTATCCATTTAGGGCCAGTTGTAGAAGAATTAGAGCTGGAAAAATACGGTTTAGAATATCTTTTCTGCGATCCAGTGGCCTTTTGTCCGCATCCCGATGGCAAATATTTCTTAGCGCACAAGTCCGTAGAAAAAACTTGTGCAGAAATTGCCCGCTACAACGAGCGCGATGCTAAAAAATATGCCGAATATACCGACTTTTGGCAGCGGGCTTTAGGTGCAATGGTTCCGATGTTTAATGCGCCACCAAAATCCATCATAGATATTTTGGGCAACTACGATATTTCAAAGATAAAAGATTTATTGTCAGTCATTGGTTCCCCCGACAAAACGCTGGACTTTATTCGCACGATGCTCACCAGCGCGGAAGACCTTCTCAACGAGTGGTTTGACGAGGAATTTATCAAAGCACCCCTAGCAAGATTAGCCGCAGAACTCGGCGCGCCTCCTTCGCAAAAAACCCTGGCGGTAGGCGCAATTATGCTAGCGATGAGGCACAATCCCGGCATGGCAAGACCGCGCGGCGGGACGGGTGCATTAGTGCAAGCGCTGCTCAATTTAGTGAAAAGCTATTCCGGTGTGGTACTTACCGACCAGCACGTCGAAAAAATATTAGTTGATGACGGTCGCGCTGTGGGAGTTCGAGTTGCCAACGGCACGGAATACCGCGCTACAAAAGGTGTCATTTCTAATATTGATGCTAAGCGCTTGTTTCTGCACTTAATGGACTCCAGCGATGTTGACAGTGCTGACCCGGATTTGCGGGAAAGATTGGAGCGCAAAATTGTTAACAACAACGAGACTATTCTCAAAATAGACTTAGCTCTCAATGAAATGCCCAAGTTCGATCGCTGGAACCATCGAGACGAGTATTTAATGGGGTCGGTTTTAATTGCCGACTCCGTGAGACACGTTGAAATTTCTCACAGCGAGCCTTCAATCGGCAGAATTCCTGACTCCGATCCGTCGATGTATGTGGTGTTTCCGACTGTACGAGACCCGTCAATGGCTCCTCCCGGACACCATACAGCTTGGATTGAATTTTTTGCTCCTTACATGATCGAAAATGCTGAAGGAACCGGCCAGCACGGTACGGGTTGGACGGATGAGCTGAAAAACAAAGTTGCCGATCGCTGCATTGATAAATTAGCAGAATACGCACCTAATATCAAGAATTCCATTATCGGCCGCCGGGTGGAAAGTCCGGCAGAATTGGGAGAGCGTTTGGGTGCTTTGAAGGGGAATTATTACCACGTTGACATGACGCTGGATCAGATGATATTTTTCCGTCCTTTGCCGGAGTTGGCGAATTACAAAACGCCGATCGACGGTTTGTTCCTGACGGGGGCGGGAACGCATCCGGGCGGCTCGATTTCGGGGATGCCGGGACGCAATACTGCTCGCGTTTTCATGCACTCGCAGCAGCCTTTCGCGCAGACTTTCGCAGATGCAGCTAATACTCTGAAAGCGAAGGGTAAGTCGATATTTCGGAGTAATGAGAAGTAAGATTTTTAGCAACCGCAGATGAGGGCAGATCGACGCAGATGAATTACATCTGCGTTTGTTTGTGGAGTCTGCGGTTTTTGCTTTTGGCTTGACTTTGGCGATCGCCCAACTCCAATCTCTGCTTGTGCTATATTCTGTAGATGATTCAATAGGAGAACGCCTGTTATGACAAATACCACAGTAAAACATAAAGTCCTAAAGGCGATCGAAGAAATGCCCCAAGACGTTACTTTTTCAGACGTGATGGAGCGCCTTTACTTCCTCTACAAGATTGACAGAGGCTTGAAGCAAGTCGAGGCTGGTGATACTATGTCCCACGAACAAGCTAAAAAGCAGATCAAAACGTGGCACAAATAAGGTGGACTTCTCAGGCCCTAGCCGATATTGAAGCGATCGGCGATTTTATTGCGCGAGATGCGCCCAGTTTCGCTGAGGTATTTGTGGCTCGGATATTTGGGGCTGTAGAGCGTTTAGGAGCTTTTCCGCGATCGGGGCGTGCAGTGCCCGAGATCGGTGAAGAAAATCTTAGGGAGATTATCTTTGGCAGTTACCGCATTGTATATTTGTTAAACAGCGATGAGGTAAGCATTTTAACGGTTTTCCATTCAGCGAGGCAACTCAGACCTTCTGACTTGACCGACTCTGGTGAATAGAAGCGATCGGCATCTAAACTAGCGTCTCGATATCTTCTTAGGAAATTTATAAAATCTCAAAATTTAAGCGGTCATGTCAATCCTTCTGGCTAGAGAATATCTAAAAGCAGGGCAACTAGAAACAGCCATGCAGGTTGCCGAAATGATAACCGAGAAAGAAGGCAAAGATTTGCTTTTGGCTGATATCGCTTATAAATATGCTGAAGCAGGAAAATCCGATCGCGCGCTTCAAATAGTTGAAAAAATAGATAACGATCGTAAAAACAGCGTGTTGATTAAAGTTGTAAAAAATTATGCGGCAGCCGGGGAAGTTGAACTTGCCAAGCAAATTGCAGGAATGATAAAAGACCCAGATGATGAGGATGATGATGATTGGAAATTGGAGGCAATGAGGGATATAGCTTACGGTTATGCTAAAGCGGGGCAATTTGACAAAGCAATTGAATTTGCTGAAAGCTTAGAGAACGAATATCACAAAGAAGATGCGTTGTGGGCAATTGCCTACTGCTACGCTGAAATCGGACAATTTGAGTTAATTATTAAAATCGCTCCGCCTTTTATGGAGTCAGGTGGCGATCCGTTAGGGGCGATCGCAGAATTGATGGTAAAACAAGAATTAGAAGTCGATCGAATTATAGAAATTACTAAAACCTTAGAAAACGAATCTGACCAAAAAGCGATGTTAAGGTCTATTGTTTATCAATATGCAAATACCGAAAACAATTCGGACAAACTTATCAAATTTGCTCGATGGGTAACAGACGAATCGGTCAAATATGCAGCATTGAAGCATTTAGCTAAAAGCTTTATTCAAGCGAAAGAATACGAGCGAGTGCTTCAGATTGCTAAAAGCATAGGGCTAGAGCAAGTCAGAGTTACTTCTTGGAGGTTGATTATTCCTCCAGATTCGTCAAGCTAGTACGGGTAACTAAATTAAAAACAGATTCTCTTTGTCGATCTTATTGCGTCAGTATTGCTTCTGCTTGATGTCGCATCAAAGGAAAACGAAGGGCGATCGCACTTAACACCCTTTCTAAATCGGGAGCATCTTTTGCAAGATTTGGCTGCGGTTCGCGTTCCGTCAAATCTGTTAAAATAGTCAAAATGTGCTGAGCAAAATCTTCATCAGCCTTATCCAACAAATCCACTAGCTTCGCCATATCTTCTTTCGCACCCAACCAGTACCTTGCACCCATTAACTCAGCTTTTACTGATAAAGGGAATTCCGAGTTTAGATAGTTTTCAAGTTTTGGCAATAGCTGGGGCGTACCTAAAAGCCCGATCGAGTTAGCAGCATAACATCTCACAGCTTCATCCTCATTAGGATCGAGCAGTGAAAGCTCCAGAGTTTCTATAGCTGATGCTTCTTCTAAATATCCAAGAGTTTCTGCTGCTGATGCGCGAACCAGTGCTGAAGGGTCATTTCTGAGAATATATTCTATAGGTACAACCGCAGGAGTATAATCAAGTTCTCCAAGGGCCTCCACGGCTTCAGACCTAACCAGTTCTTCTTCATCGTCCAGCAAGTTCATTAATGCAGGCCCCACCGTCTCTATTTCCTCACTTCCCAGATAACCCAATGCTTCTGCGGCGGTGAATCGAATAGCTGCATCTGGTGATTTCAGTAACCTTACTATTTTCGGTACAGCCTCATAAACTTCTGCATCAACTAAATCGAGAATTGCCCCAGCTTGTTTAGTCGGTTCATCTGAATCGCAACGATCCAGAAGCAGTTGAATACTTTGCTTGTTCATGATTCTTACCTGCTGTTATTTAATTTTTTATCTGTGACGACTGCGACGCTTTCTTTTAGCTTTTTGAGTAGCTTTTATTTTCTGAATTTTAACATTGTCATTATTGCGCTCAGCATTCTCCATAAGTATTTTCAGTGCTTCACCCATTGAGGTGGCTGACCCATCTTGCATAAGTTGCTGAGCTTCTTTTAAAATGCCGGTGTCGGCGACGTTGCCTTCGGAAGTCATGTTACTTTTCTTCCATAATGTTCTTCCATAATGTATGTTAAATTTATGTAAAGAAGGTTCCAAAAAATGCTGATTGGTGATATAGACCTGCTCAAGCTTAACACAATCAACTAACTTCCACTGTAGCACAACAGGCAAGTTCCTACTCTTTGAAAACTCACTCCGCTAACCTTGTTGAACCATCCACATCAGAAATCCCTGGATTTGTTCGGCTGGCGGCAGGGGATAATCGCTGAGGTCGATCGCCACATTCTCCTCAGCTCTAATAAATTCATACTTTATGTGGATGAAAAGACCGGCCCCAAGTTGAGAGACTGAAAGATGGCGTTACCCTTTTTTTAGCGATGGCAAACCGAGTTTTGATTGTCGGTGGGCGGGGACGAATTGGCAGCAGCGTTGCCCAAGACCTTGTTACCCATACCGACGCGGAAATTACTGTTACCGGACGCAACTCTGAAGCCTCTATTGGGCCGGGATTGCCGCCCGATCGGGTGCAGTACCAAACTTTTGATTTAGCGGACAGTGCAGCCCTGCAAAAAGCAGTTTCACAGTCTAATCTTGTTGTTCACTGTGCGGGGCCTTTTCACTACCGAGACGCGGGCGTGCTGAAAACTTGCATCGAAGCAGGTGTTAATTATACTGATGTCAGCGACAGCCGCAGTTTTACTCGCAGAGCTTTAGAATTGCGCGAAGTTGCTAAAAATGCTGGGGTTACTGCTATTATTAACACGGGCATTTTCCCCGGTGTGTCTAATAGCATGGTGCGCCGAGATGTGGAGCAATTAGATGAAGCAGAACACATCCATTTGAGTTATGTTGTCGGAGGTTCTGGCGGTGCTGGCGTTACCGTCATGAGAACTACTTTTTTAGGCTTGCAAACGCCTTTTGAGGTTTTGGCCGATCGCAAGTGGCAGCAAGTAAATCCCTACAGCGATCGCGAAACAATTGAATTTCCCGCACCCTACGGCAAAACAGGGGTTTACTGGTTTGATATGCCGGAAGCAATCACTTTGCCCGAAACTTTCCCCGTCAAATCAGTTGTGACTAAATTCGGTACATCTCCCGACCTTTACAATCACCTTACCTGGTTTGTTGCTAAGTATTGGCCGGCTAGCTGGCTCAAAAATAACTCCGTGATTGAATTTCTCTCCTACGTCAGTTATGGGATGACCAGTGTTACTAATAGTTTTAGTGGGGTTGGTGTGGCAGTGCGATCGCAAGTGACCGGTCTCAAAAACGGTCAACCCGCTAAAGTTTGCTCGACAGCGATACACCCCAGTGCTGCCGTCGCTACGGGCCTTGGTACTGGCAGCATAGCTCAGTTAATGTTAGAAGGAAAACTGGAAAAACCGGGAGTTTGGTCGGTAGAGCAAGCTCTTTCTACTAAGCTATTTGAAGGAGCTATGCAGAACAGAAACCTAGACATAGAGCAGGTTGTTTTGTAGTTCATTAGGTTATTTATAGCAATTTAAAATGTTGGAAAATGGGATGTTTTCCCGCTCGGCGAAGACGCGAAACACGCGCGAAAAAAGAAGAGTCAGGGGCTTCGTAATAGATGGGAAAACCCCTAGATAGGGTTCTTCGCAAGAATTGCGATCGCCCCTGATAGGAGAGGAGTTCCGCTTGTCTAACTAATCTATCTTTTGGTAGAAGGAATAGTAACAAGCAGGCGCTTAAGATATGGGATGTCACGGGAAACATCCCTTTTGGCTCGCTCTAGATGCGGTAGCTGCGACAAAGATTGCGCTTGAACCAAAATTGTAAATGTGCGATCGCAGTGAAGGGGCGACAAACACCATAATTTTTGCGGAAAAATACGAGGAGAAGTTGATATGAAGCGGGTTTTAAAAGCTCTCGGACAAACATTGAGCCAAAGCATTTTGCTGGTATGTACGCTGGCTTTCATTGGTCTGCTAAGTCTAGCGGTAGTACCCAGTCAGGCTGCTTACGCAGGTCAAGACAAGAGCCACGCGCCGCAAGAAGCTACAATTACTGACCCCGCAGTAAGTTTCGAGGATCTCAATCCCCAAGCAGCAGATTACGATGAAATAGTCAAAACCTCTCAAAATCCTGCAAATGCAGAGAAAGCTTACGACGAAAGCTTAAAAGAGTACAAGGGAGAACACCCGCAAGAAGGCATAGTTCAAAAAGCTGAAGAGTTGATCGAAAAGGTCACGGGCAACTAATAAATCAAGAGATTTAGATATAACTCAAGTTGCTGGTAAATACACAGCTTCACTGAGTACACAATTGAGCCGATCTCAGAACTCAGTTGAACATAATTATCTAGGGTGCGCCTCGGCGCACCTTATTGCTTGAGAGTAGCGTGTAAAAATCGTTTTTGAGTCGAGAAGTATTTTCTCATTTCCCTCGTTTTTCAGCTAGCAGGTTCATCCTTAAGGCAGATGAATAGATATGAATTTAAAAGGTAAATTTAATAATAGTTACATTTAGATAAAAGGAAAAAAATATCATGAGCGATGACAAAAAAACGGTACATGAACCTGATGCTAACCTAGACCCGATTTCCGGGGAAAAGGGAGCTCATCCAGTCGCAACGGGTATTGGTGCGGCGGGTGCGGGTGCTGCGGGTGCTGCGATCGGCGGTGCCATCGGCGGGCCTGTAGGAGCTGTTGTGGGCGCTGTTGTGGGTTCGTTTAGCGGCGGTTTGGTGGGCAAAGGTGTGGGCGAGGCGATCGACCCGACGGTAGAAGATGCTTACTGGCAAAGCAACTACAGTTCCCGTCCTTACGCCGACACGAGTACAACTTACGAAGACTATCAGCCTGCATACCGCACTGGTTATGAGGGATACAGCCGCTATGGCGCTACTGGTAAGAAATACCACGAGATCGAACCGGATTTGCAGCGCGACTACGAAACAAATCGCGGTAAGTCTAAAGTGAGTTGGGAAAAAGCTAAGCACGCCACGCGCGACGCTTGGGATCGGGTGGAACGGGCTGTTCCTGGTGACATTGACAAAGACGGCCGCTAAGAGCGATCGCAAGTATTTTTCAGTCTTGGACGCACACAAACTAAAGCGTTGCGGTTATTTTTAGCCGGGTACCGGAATGCAGGGAAGTGTTTTGATAAAAAAACCCGGTTGCTGCGTCTTGGACTGTTGTTGATAAGTTGCACAGTTTTCAACGCGAGATTAGCGAAGTTTTTGGGGATTTTGAGCCTCTCTCTACATCGGAGAGGGGTATTTTTAGGTTAAGTTGAAATCGCCTTTTTCAGCAAGATTTTTATTTCACAGGAGTGTTGGCTGTGAGATCACGAAGGAATGAGAATTAAATAACTTACACTCTTGAAAGTGGGGAGTAGGGGTTGGGCGTCCCGCCCGCCATTTTTGGACGGGCGGGACGCCCATCCCACCATAACAATTAAAATTGTAAGTTATTTAATTCGGGATCCTAAGCCAGACGTATAGGCTTTGCTGTGCGGGACGATCGCACTCGTAATAAACGCTTTTTACCAAATTGGGATGCTTCCGTTTGAGATTAACATTTTTTTTTGACTATTAGCCTTAAAATTAAACTAATTCAGGACTGAGGCATCATCGCATATTTTTGTCATTGTTCGCGATGCGCTTTCTTCAATCGCAGCCGGATCGTAAAGCGTCGGTGGCTTCAAGTCCGATAATTGTTAAAAATCTAAATCCTCTCATTCAAAATCGGTATTACTTGTGGATGAAATGTTGGAAAGAGCTTGGACACTCAAGCAAAATTTAATTGACTTTGTTCTAGATGCTGAGGGAGAGTTGGCGGTAGCTTTGGAAGCTTATGCTGCAGCTCGATCGACCGGCGAGCGCTACGATATTGCTCAGCAAAATCAAGTGATTGACAGTTTTACAGTCGAAGGTAAAGTCGGAGACAAAACGCCGATCGACCTATTTGTCGAAAGTCAGCCGGATTTAACCGAGAGCGATCGTAGCTTGCTGGAAAGTTGGGAGCACAGAAGCTTCGCTGGCTTATTTGAAATCACTCAACTTTTCCCCGACAGGTTTGAACTGATGAACTGGCTGACGGCAAAGCACTACGTTGTCAAGCCCAACAGTCCTAATTTTCTTGCAGAAATGTCTCGCTTTAAGTTAGGAGAAATCTTGCGAGCTCGGATTTCTCCCCTCACCGATGACTGGTGGATACTTTCGAGCTCTCCCATCCTCATGGGGAAATTGGGTAAGCCGAAGTTGGCGGTGGCGATCGGCAATTTCAAGCAAAATCAGAAAAATAACCTGTACAGCGATGCGCCGGAATTGTTAGAGCAAGCTTGGCAGTCGGTAGAACACTACCACGAAGATTTTACCGAATTTTTTGGCAGTGAGGAATTGACGCTATCGGGATATCACCTGAATAAACAGTTGGCCCAATTTCAGGAATTTATCACTAAAAAACGCCTAGCTGATATGGGCGTTGATGGAAGTAAATCTCTGGCGGATATCGTGGAAGATGCCGGAGTCGATCGAGAAGAAGTCAAAGCAGCAGCAATCGCGGCTGCAGGTGCTGATGCTAAAGCAGTTGAGGTAATGCTCGACAGCAATGCTAGTTCAAAAATGGTAATGCCGAAAGTCGAATTGCCCGATCGCTTCAAGAAAGCCGAACAGGTGACAGCACTTTCTCATCCTCGCTGGGGACAAACCTTTTTGTCTACTTACGCTCAATTTACTGCACTGCTAGCAGCCGAAGATTTTTCAACCGTTCCCGGTTACGAAAAGCTAGTGCGTAACTATCTCGAAGATACTGCAATTAATGTCTGGATTTGGCAACGGTTAGCTAAAGTTAATCCAGCGAAATTAGAACAAATTTTGCAAACTGTATTGCAACGTAAAGACTTTCAGCTCGATCGCGATTTAGATGCCTTGCTGCAAGAGTTTAAAAAACCCTTAGAACCCGAACTCCCGGAAATTGCCAGCGTTCCCGTGCATCTGCACAACTTATTTCAGGAAGCTTTAGGCGAAGTTAATAAGTCAAAGTCCAAGCCGCAGGAGAAAAAGAAAAGCTCTAAAGGCTTTAAATCCTAACCAGCTAAGTTCGTGGCATACTGCTATGCCCTAATGCGCCGGCTTCTTCGCCAACGGATACTCGTTGAGATGGCCACAGCCCACGGACAGCAGAAACAGAGTGGCAATTTCAAGTATGAGTGCGATCGACCCTCGCCATTTTGGGCGCGTTAGTCTGCATCCCTCGGATAATAAACCATTAAACAAGCTCACAGCTAGCTGTGAGCTTATTGCCCGGTAATATAACTCAAATAGCTTTGCAGTCAGGACTTTAGTTTTTCTTCACCGCGATCGAAAGAACTGAAGTCCTCACTACAAACACCTTTTGTTAATCTTCAACTCGTCGGACAGCCATGCGTTGCAGCGGCAGGCTGAGTATGCTAGAAGCAGTCAACAAGTAAGAAAGAACCGTAGTCAGCTTCAAACTGAGCAATAACCAGCTATCCTCTGGTAGGTGAAGTTTCAACCCGAAAACAGAGATGCAGTACACTATCCAGTAAGTAAAGCTCATCTTGATTAGGATTTCTTCGCTCAAAGTGCGATCGTCCGTTGGCTGCGAGTTGCGATTATCACTCAGCAGGACTAGACCCGCTATAGAAGCCACCAAAGAAACCATAACGAGATAGTCATGCCAGTTAAGCTCAACCATTTCTAAACTCCGCTTTTATCCGAATTTTTGGAATCAGACATCAGTCTAAAGGATAAGTTTTCCCGGTCAAAGCAATAGTTACAAATTGAAACAGCCGCAGTTACAAATCGCAATGAAAATCAACCGCAACCACCAGCCACAGGCTCGTTTAGTCAGTCGCAAAGGACAATTGCCCTTAAATATTGTCAAGTTGGGAGTACCTCGCCTGCATTTTGCCGACCTCTACCACAGGCTGCTAACTCTTTCTTGGCCGCGATTTTTCATCCTCATTTGTCTCTCCTATATAGTCACAAATTCTTTATTTGCCTTAGCTTACTTGGCGGGAGGAGATTGCATTGCTAACGCGCGGCCGGGTTCTTTCCCAGATGCCTTTTATTTCAGCGTGCAAACAATGGCGACGATCGGCTACGGCTCTATGTATCCGCGCACGGATTACGCTAATACTATAGTCGCGATCCAAGCGCTTTTTGGTTTGTGGGGAGTCGCGATGATTACGGGACTGGCTTTTGCTAGATTTTCTCGACCAACAGCTAGAGTTATCTTCAGCCGCGTAGCTGTGATCGCTCCTTTCAACGGCGTTCCGACTCTGATGTACCGCACGGCAAATCAGCGTTTTAACCAAATTTTAGAAGCGCAGCAGCGAGCTACTTTGATCCGTGACGAGGTAACACCGGAAGGAGAATTTATGCGGCGTTTTTACGATTTGCAATTGGTGCGAAGTCACTCTCCAGTTTTTGCATTAACTTGGACGGTTATGCACGCAATTGAGGAGAGCAGTCCTTTGTACCAACTTACTGCCCAAGACTTGATGGAACAGCAAGCGGAAATTGTAATTACGTTAACAGGAATTGACGAAACTGTTTCGCAAACTATTCATGCGCGACATTCTTTTGTGGCCTCTGAAATTATGTGGGATATGCGGTTTGTAGATATTCTTTTGAAATCGGCGACGGGAGGGCGGGTGGTTGATTATACTCGGTTTCACGAGGTGAAGCCTGTTGAATGAAAGTTTGGATTTAGCCACCAGTGCTAGAATACCTGTATGGGAAAAAAAGTTAATATTTATGAACTCAATAACTACAAATACGACACTGAAAGAATTGCAACCGCAACTCTTGGCTTTAACTCCCGAAGAGAAGGCTCAAGCTATAGAATTACTAGCCCAAAGTTTAAGAAAATTTTGGTCTGGAATTCAAAAGACTCCCGGCGTGTGCGGCGGCGATGCTTGCATCAGACAAACGCGAATTCCTGTTTGGGTACTTGTGAATGCTCGCCGTTTAGGTATTTCTGAGGCTGAACTCCTAGAAGACTATCCGACTCTGCGTGCCGCTGACTTGGCGAATGCTTGGGCTTATGCTGAGGCATATTCTGATGAGATTGAAATAGCAATTCAAGACAATGAGGAAGATTAAAAAGTGGCGCGTTTCTATGCAGATGAACAATTTCCGAAGCGGGTTGTGGAATTATTGAGGACTTTAGGTCACGATGTCCTTACCGTACAGGAAGCAGGAAATGCTAATCAAAAAATTCCTGATGAAGAAGTGTTAGCTTTTGCAGTGAGTATTGACCGCGCTATTTTAACGCTCAATCGCCGTCATTTTATCAGGCTGCATACATTACAACCAGACCATGCTGGTATCATTGTTTGTAAAGATGATTCAAATAGGGATAGGCTGGCTTTACGGATTAATGAAGCTATTGCTAATCAAGAAACAGTGAGAAGTTTACTGATTCGAGTTAACCGTCCTTCGGAGTGAGTAGAAGTGATAAAATCCCTCTGGTATGGAATTCAAAAGACTCCCGGTGTCATGGGCGGTGAAGCCTGTATCCGAAAAACGCGGATTCCTGTTTGGCTGTTAATAAGTTATCGCCGTCAAGATGCCACCGATGCTCATATTTTAGAAGGTCATCCCTATCTCTGTGCAGCAGATTTGGTGAATGCTTTTAGTTATGCTGAGGCATATCCTGATGAGATTGAAACAGCAATTAAAGAAAATGAGGAAGATTGAAAAGTGGCGCGTTTCTATTAAAATAAACAAAATACTCCTCGTACTATGCGAATAATTCATACTGCTGACTGGCATTTAGGGCGGCGTTTCCGAGGGATCGATCGCACTTTTGAAATTGCGATCGCCCTCGAACAGATTTTGAAGCAAGCAAAAGCCTTGGATGTCGATGCTGTACTCGTTGCCGGCGACATTTTCGACGTGCCCAACCCTCCCGCTTACGCCGAACGCATTGCTTATAACTTTTTCTGCGAACTCCAAGCGGCAGGAATTCCCGCAATTGCGATCGCCGGTAATCACGATTCGGCCTCCCGCATCGACAGCATCGCGCAATTGCTTTCCCTCGCCGGTGTTCGCGCTTTAGGCAAACCCAGGCTTTCCGCCGACGGTGGCACAATTACTCTTAATACAAAAAGCGGTAAACTTTGTGTGGGAGCGATGCCTTTTGCTTCCGAACAAAGACTGTTAGATGCTAATTCTCTCTGGCAGTCTGGCGATGCCGATCGCCGAAAAGATTACCGCGAAATCGTAGCATATTTACTAGAAGATTTAACCAGGGAGTTTAGAGACAATACTGTCAATTTTCTCATGGGACACATGAGCATTGACGGCGCTCGATTGGCAAAATCCGAAGTCGCTTATTACACGCGAGAAAAATACCTGCTCTCATCGGAAACTCTGCCGCCGGAAGCTCAGTATGTTGCCCTCGGACACATCCACATTCACCAGCGAATTTCTGAGACTTCTCCCGCTTATTATTCCGGTTCTTTGATTCAGTTAGATTTTGGAGAAGCGGAACAGGAAAAAGGATTTTGCTTGATAGAAGTTGAGCCGGGAAGTCAGGCAAAGGTGGAATTTAAGCCTGTGGCTTGCCACAAGCCGTTAAAAGTGCTTAAATGTCATAACGACAATCTTGATGAAACTTTAGAAGCTCATCAGTATCATCCTGGTTTCTTGAAAGTAATTGTCGAACTGGACAGTCCGCAAATCGGACTTGCCGATCGAGTGCGCCAAATCTGTTCCCAAGCGCTGTTAATTGAACCGCGCTATCCAGATGCAGCGCTAGAAGCAACAGAAATAACTAATATCGATCCCAATAATTTCGATCCGGCAGCAGAGTTTTGTAACTATTATCAAAACCGCTTGGGAACGACACCGAAACCGGCAGTATTGGAGGAATTTCAAAACTTGTACAAGAAGTTTAAGGAAACAGTTAATAATTAAATGCGTAAAAAGATACAATAACTGGTTCCCAGGCTCCGTCTGGGAACCAATATCCAGAGGCTCTGCCTCGCGCTTAAATAGGAAAAGATACAATAACTGGTTCCCAGGCTCCGTCTGGGAACCAATATCCAGAGGCCCTGCCTCGCGCTTAAATAGGAAAATTCGAGGCAGAGCCTCCGGATCTGCTTTACCAGGCAGAGCCTGGTAAAGAGTAATAGAAATCCACCATCTAAAATCTAAAATCAGTATGCGTCCACTCGAACTTATTCTCGAAGGATTTACCAGCTTCCACCGCGAACAGCGTTTAGATTTTTCTCAACTCGATTTGTTTGCCATTACTGGTGCTACAGGTGCGGGCAAATCTTCACTGCTAGATGCCATGACTTACGCTCTTTTTGGCACTACTACTCGCAGTGGCAAACAAGTAAGTGATTTGGCGAGCCAAGGCAGCGAAAATTTAAAAGTGCAGTTGCGTTTTGCTGTGGGTTCGGCACAGTACCGGGTGACGCGAAGGTGGCGTTTCCGTCCGAAATCTCCTGAAAATAAGGTGATTTTGGACAACTGGCAAAATGGCCAATGGGAAACTTTGGGAACGAGTATTGTTGCTGTTCAAAATACCATTGAACAGATTTTAGGAATGGATTTTGATACTTTTACGCGAGCAATTGTTCTGCCTCAAGGCAAGTTTGATGAGTTTATTAAAGGGGATACTTCAAAACGCCGGGAAATTTTGCGACAGCTAGCAGGATTTGAGATTTTTGAGCAGATGCGGAAGGAAACAAATGAGCTGGCAAAGTTGCTGAAACAGGAACGGGAAATGGTGGAAAGGCAGCTAGGGGATTTGAGTGCGCCGACGGCGGATGAGGTGGATCAAAGACGATCGCAACTTTTGATTTTAGAGCAGCAGTTGCCCCAGTTCGATCGCGCTGTGATGAAAGCTCAGAAGGCTCTAGATGAAGAGGAACAGCTATTTTCGCAAATCGCTCGCTGGCAAGAGTTACAACAACAATTGGCCCAATTAAATGCTAATTCCGCTGAAATGGAAATTTTAGCACAGCGTTTAGAAAGAGCGCAAGCTGCCAATCATTTACAGGGAGATTGGGCTTTAGTGCGATCGGCTCGCAGTCAGTATGAAACTGCCGAAAGTGCCTCGGTGGCAGCGAGAAAGCAGTTAATTAAAGCTCGCTCTGAGCTGGCAGTAGAGCAGCAGCAACTTGACGCGGCAAAAGCGAAAGAAGAGGTGCTAGCGCCACAAATTAAGGCTCGCGAAGATGCTCTGGCGGCTGCTAAAGTATATGAAGAACAGCGCGCTCAATTAGAAAAAGAAGTGGCGCTTGCCCAAAAAATTCAACAGGAAAAACTCCGCTTTTTTATGGCAGCAGATAAAGACCTGCAAGCTGCTAACACTAAAATTCAAGGTGCGGGTTTTCGAGTTACTCAAGCAGCGGCACAGCTCGAACAGTATGCGCGGGGAGGAAAGCGTTTAGAGCAATTGCAGCAAATTTCACCCTTATTGATGGAACTTCAGCTAATTACCAAGCAGCAAAAGACTCAGCAAGAACAGTTGGATAAATCTCTGGCAGATAAGGAAAAAGCTCAACAAAATTATGTGAAGGCTACCACTAATTTAGAAGCCGTTGAACTCAGGCTAAAAGAGTGCGCCCGCGAGTTAGAAGTGGCGGAAACCGCTAATGCGGAAGCGGCACGTTTAGAGAGTGTTGCTGCTATCAGAATGTCACTGAATTCTGGCGATACTTGCCCGGTGTGCGGGGGGGTGCATCCTGAGAGCGAGAGCCTGCCTCCTTTGCCAGATTCTAATATTGTCGATGTCGCTGATTTGCGGCGTAAATTGGCGGCGGCAAATCAGCTTTTTCAAGATGCTCAAAGGTTGGCGGCTGAGGCGAAAAGTACAGCTTCAGCTTGCCAGCAAAAAGAGTCGGAAATTGCTCAAATGCTCGAATTAACTGCGAATAGAGTTGCCGAATTGCAGCAGCAAATCACTCAAGTTCTGGAAAATCCTCAGTGGGAAAGCTTGGGGTTGCAGCAGGAGTTGGCAATCCTTAAAGAGAGCGATCGCCAATACCGCGAAACCGAACAGCAGTTCCAACTGGCATCATTGGAATATGATAATTTTCAGGAAAGATTTAATTTGGCGGTGGCGACTCAAGCAGCTAAACAGCAGGAATATCAAGATGCGATCGCCGAATCAGACCGCCGCCAGCAGCAGTTCCAAAGTTGTGTAAATGCGCTTTATCAAATTACCGAATATCAACCTTATGCTAATTTAGCAAAAGTCTTAGAACAAGACAAGCAAGACTTGGCAAATCTGCTAAAAGTTGCCGAAAAATCCTATCAAACTGCTCAAAATAAGGTTATTCAAGCCGCAGAGAGAGAGCAACAAGCTGGAGAGGCTTTTGGGCAAGCCCAAGCCCAGAAACAGCAGCTAAACCTGGATTGGTCAGCAAAATTAACGGCGGCTGATTTCACAGAAGAGACATTTTTAGCAGCGGTTGCGACAGTTAAGGAACAATCAGAATGGGAAAATGCTATTCGCTCTCACCGCGAATCAAAAATTCAGTTAGAGACGCGGGCGAAAGATTTGAGCGAGGCGATCGCAGGCAGAACTACCGATGAAAATACTTTAGCACAAGTGCGATCGGCAAAACATACCGCCCAAGAAAACCTCAAACAAGCCAACAACAACCGCGCCGAACTTTTAGCTTGGATTCAAGTAGCAGCGCAAAATCTCGAACAAGCCGAAAGACTGTCACAGCAAATCACAAATTTCACAGAACAAGAGCAAACTTATCACACCTTAGCGCAGAATCTCAAATCCAACGAATTTCAATCCTACATTTTAGAACATTTAGAAGCAGAATTAGTCGGCAGCGCCACATTGATTTTGCAAGAATTAACCGAAAATCGCTACAAACTAAAAAACCAAGACGGCGAATACTGGGTAGCAGATAATTGGAACGGCGGGGAAGCTAGACGAGTGCGAACCCTTTCCGGCGGCGAAACCTTTGCAACTTCCTTATCAATGGCTTTAGCTTTGTCAGAGAAACTGTCTCAAGGGGCTCACTTGGGCAGCTTGTTTCTCGATGAAGGATTTGGCACTTTAGATACCGAAACTCTCGAAAGCGTTACTCAAATTTTAGAATCTTTGCGCCAGCGAGACAGGCTGATTGGAGTGATTACCCACGTTCGAGAATTGGGCGAAAGATTGCCCGCACAAGTTAAAGTTTCCAAATCCCCCCAAGGTTCTAAAATAGAAGTACATAGATCCTGAAGTGGAGAGGCGCGTGCATGAAATAGTAAACTTGCTTAAGGACGTACATTATAAGTAAACCTGCCCCTAGAATTCCCTATAATATATGATGAAAAATCACGCGACTAGAATGCAATCGGTACAGTCGCCCATAATTCCAGTAGTTGGCGAACTGATTCGCCAAAATCCGGGAACGATATCATTAGGACAAGGCGTAGTTTACTATAATCCGCCACAAGAATCATTTGATAAAATTCCCGAATTCTTCGCAAATCCCGACAATCACAAATACAAAGCCGTGGAAGGAATTCCACTGTTACAGGATGCAATCGCCGCCAAACTAAAAACCGATAACGGCATAGAAATTAATAGCAAAAACTGCATTGTTGTTACCGCAGGCAGCAACATGGGATTTACCAACGCTATTCTCGCCATCACTTCTGCGGGGGACGAAGTTATTATCCAATCACCTTATTACTTCAATCACGAAATGGCGGCTATCATGGCAAATTGCCGACCAGTGATAGTAGAAACCGACGCCAAATATCAACTTAATATCGATGCTATAAAAAAAGCAATTACTGACAAAACGCGAGCCATAGTCACCGTTTCACCCAACAACCCAACTGGCGTCGTTTATCCTGGCGAAGCACTCCGGGAAGTTAACGAAATTTGTCGCCAGCACAACATCTATCACATCAGCGATGAAGCCTACGAATATTTTACTTATAACGGCGTCCAACACTGTTCGCCCGCCGCTTTTCCCAACAGCAGCGAACATACAATTTCTCTGTTTAGCCTCTCCAAAGCCTACGGTTTTGCGAGTTGGCGGATCGGGTATATGGTAATACCAGAACACTTGCTGGTTTCAGTGAGAAAGATTCAAGATACCATCTTAATTTGTCCGCCCGTAATTTCTCAGTATGCAGCCCTGGGAGCCTTGCAAGTTGGTAGAGGTTACTGCGATAATTATGTAAGGGCGATCGCATCCGTGCGCCAACTCGTATTAGACGAACTCAATACTATCCAAAATTTGTGTACGATTTCCCCAGCCTGCGGAGCTTTCTACTTTTTCTTGAAAGTTGATACTGAACTCGATACAATGGAATTAGTAGAACAATTAATTCGCGAATATCACGTAGCAGTGCTTCCCGGTACAACCTTCGGCATGGATAACGGGTGCTATTTGCGGGTTGCTTACGGTGCTTTGGAGAAAGCAACCGCCACCGCAGGTATTAGGAGATTAGTTAAAGGTTTGAAGACAATTTTAAACAAGTAAAATAGGAAAATTAAACATGGTTGCCACGAACTTAAAAGCCAATACAAATATTCAAGATACCTCCGCTGCTAAATTGGCAGACTTGCGCGATTTGATGGCAGATTACGAATTAGATTGCTATTACATCCCAGCGGTTGACGAACACTTAAATTTATCAGTTCCAGCAGCCAAGCAGCGGCGAGCTTGGATGTGCGGTTTTACGGGTTCCGCCGGCGATTTGTTGGTTGGCAAAGATTCCGCTTGGTTGTTTGTGGATTCCCGCTATTACGAACAAGCCGAATTGCAAGTCGATACTGGAATTATTCAAATATCGAAACTCGGCTTAGAAGGAAATTTAACCTTAATTGAAACTTTAGAAAAACTGGCTGTAGAATCGGCAGAAAAATCAAGGAAAATTCGCATGGGTTTTGACCCGTTTACCGTAGCGACAGAGCAATATCAAAATTGGGTGAAAAAATTTGCAACTGCGGAGATTGAACTCATACCAATCCGGGAGAATTTGACCGACAAAGTGCGATCGCAAACTCCTTGGCAAACAGCAGAGACTTTACCCGCGATTGATGCAGATCCCATATTTAGCTTACCTGTATCCCTGACAGGAGAAACCGCCGCCGAAAAATTAGCCAGAGTCAGGGAAGCGATGCAAAAAGCCAATATCGATGTGCTTCCGATTACCAACCTGAATCAAATAGCGTGGCTGTTCAATCTCCGAGGCTCGGATATTCCCCACATCCCCATTTTCATATCCTATGCCATTGTCACCACAGATTCAGCGTTTTTGTTTACAAATCCCGAACGAATTTCGCTAGAAATCAAGCAAGAATTGCGGGAGGATGTAACTTTGCTTCCCTACGCCGACTATCCGCATACATTAGAGACTTGCGTAAATTTGCCACATAAAGTTCGGGTACTTTTAGACCCGAAACACAGCACAGCAGGCACGTACCAGTTAATATTAAACCATCAAGAAGCGCAGTTTTACAACATCGAAATAGTTTTTAAGGCACATCCGGTAGAAGGGATGAAAGCTCGCAAAAATCCCGTAGAAATTGAGCAGATGAAATCAGCCAATTTCAAAGCAAGTCGAGCGAAAACTTTGACTTTAAAGTGGTTGACAGAACAGCTAGAAAATGGTAAGGTAGTTACCGAGTTTGATGTCAAAGAAAGCATCGAAAATTTTTACCAGCAAGAAACAGATTTTCAGACTTTAACTTTTAGAACGATCGCCGGTGCGGGAGCCAATAGCTCGATCGTACATTACGGAACCCCCAGCCCTGAAATAACGTTAAAACCGGGGGAACTGCTGTTATTGGACTCAGGAGCGCAATATTTAGCAGGTACAACCGACGATACGAGAACAGTAAGTATCGGAGAACCGACGGCGCTACAAATAGAACACTACACAACAGTCTTAATCGCGCACATCAACTGTGCAATGCAGCAATTCCCCAAAGGAACAACGGGAGCGCAATTAGATGCGATCGCCCGTGCGGTATTATGGCAAGAACAGCTAGACTACGGACACGGTACAGGGCACGGAGTCGGCGCGTTTTTAGCAGGCCACGAAGGGCCAAACGGCATCAGCAAATCTGTGCAGTATCCCCTGGAAGCCGGAATGGTAACGAGCATCGAACCGGGATATTACGAACCGGGATGGGGCGGAATTCGCATCGAAAATCTCTATGTTGTCAGGGAAATGCCATCCAAAAACGGTACGGTTTGGTACGGATTTGAATCGCTGACGTATATTCCGTTTGAGCGCAAATTAATAAATGTCGATCGGCTGTCAAAGACTCAACTAGCATGGTTGAATAATTATCATGCTGCTGTAGTCGAGAAACTGGAACCCGTACTTGATGCAGCAACAATTGAATGGTTGAAAAAAGCAGCCGCACCCTTTGTGATATCAATTCCGGTTGCACCGGAATGATACCGAGGACACTGCAATGCTCATAGATGTCAACTTAAGGTCAAACCGAAAGTCCGACAGGGGTTGAAACCCCTGTCTCAAAGCGAAAGTCCTCTTAAGAGGACTGAAGAACTCATTAAGCTGTCGCGCCGCGCCTTTAAATTGCATATTCAGGGCGGGCGGGACGCCCACCCCACAAGAGTTAGATTGTTTTTTGACAGACAATTTAAATGCAGAACAGCTTAGTCCTCTTAAGAGGACTTTTGCTATTAGACAGGGAATTCATTCCCTGGCGGACTCGCGGGCTGACTAACGGGCTGGGCTGGCTGACAGCTTAAGTTGACACCAATGGGCACAGTGCGGTGTCCCTACGCCAAAATAATATTGTAGTATTGTAGGGAAACAGCACGTGCAGTCTCCTGATTTCTTAAAAAACAGAATACCAAAATCCCCGACTTCTCCAAGAAGTCGGGGATTTAAGATACAAACATTTAGAGCATTTAGAGTAAAGCTGGTGACAGGATTTGAACCTGCGACAGGCTGATTACAAATCAGCTACTCTACCAACTGAGTTACACCAGCAGTGAAACTTAATATAGCAAACTTATAGTCATTAGCGCAACCCCCCCAGCCAACTTTTTTTTCAAATTCGCTCAAAACCCCTCCCCGTAAGGGCAAAACCGGAATTGTCTGCCCGCTGCCCACTGCCCACTGCCAATTAACTAATCGCAGCGCCAAATCTTAATCGTCTGATCCGCACTGCCACTGGCGAGCAAATTGCCCGAAGGTGCGATCGCCACCGAGTACACCGTACCCGAATGTCCCTTAAGACTGGTCAACAACTCCCCCGTCTGCAAATTCCAAATATTAATCGTATTATCATCGCACCCGCTAGCCAAAGTCAAACCGTCCCGACTGATAGCAACCGACTCGCCCCGACTCACATAATTCTGCAAAATATGCAGCGCCTCATTCGTTCCTAAATTCGTTACACCGTTTCCCCTCCCAGAATTAGTATTTAAAATCCGCAACAAACTGCCCGTGTGTAAATTTCGCAGCTTAATCGTATAATCATTGCTGACGCTAGCAAGAATCTGACCATCGGGCGCGATCGCCACAGAATTCACCCCAACATTCAACCCCGAAAGAGTCCGCAGCAACTTGCCACTTTCCACCTCCCAAACCTTACTCGTCGCATCCGAACTACCACTGGCCAATATTTTACCGTCCGGGCTAAAAACCACCGCATTCACATTGTCAGAATGGCCCCTCAAAGTCCGCAGCAACTCACCACTCCGCAAATTCCACAGCTTAATCGTATTATCAGCCCCGCCGCAGCTAGCAATTACCAGGCCCTTCGGGTTAATCGCCACCGAATTCACCTCCATAGAATGTCCCGGAAAAGTACACAGCAAATCGCCGTTGTGCAAATTCCAAAACTTAATTGTTTCGTCCGAACTGCCGCTGACCAACATTTTTCCGTCATAGCTAATAGCAACTGAATTTACGCGATCGGAATGTCCCGTCAGAGTGCCAATTAATTCCGTGGTTTCTAAATCCCAAATCTTAATAGTTTTATCCCAACTACCGCTAGCCAAAATTTTGCCGTCAGGGCTAATCGCCAGAGAATTCACAAACGATGAATGTCCCGGCAGCGTATATACACACCGCCATTTCTGATGTTTTAATTTGTGAGCTAATTCCTTCACGCGCTTAGCTGCAGCCTCAGCTTCCTCTCTGCGTTTGAGTTCAGCCTCCTCCAAACGCTGGCGTTCCGCCCTAGCTTTCGCCTCTCGCAGCGCCAGCCGCCGCATCTCTCCCTTATAGACTATTCGCTGCTGCTCCTGAATTTCTTTAAGAGTTTCAATATACGGTTTTGCCCAATCTTTAGAAAACCATTCCTGAGCAAATTCCGCCTCTAATGTAAATAGCTGAGGTTCGTGAGTAAAATCGATATTTAAATAATACAAATCCGCTAAAAAAGCCGCCAATAATTTGTGAATTGTCACAATTATTTGCCTAATAATCCGCAAGCTCAGCTTTCTATCTTTTCCCTCCGCCTCCAACTGGTGATAAACCTCTTCCCAATTCCAAGGCTGCATCGCCACTAGAGAAACGCTCTGATTGATGACTCCCCAAAAACCCACATGAAAATTAACTTCATAATCGCTGATATCGCTGTACAGTATAGCTGTCGGTACGGGAGACAACACAGTCTGCAACCGCTCCACATCAATATCAGAAATGGATTTTTTGAAATAGTCTCCGTAAAACTGAACCGGGCACAACTCTCCGTGCGGGGGGTAGTGCTGGTTCAAAAAAGCTCTTAACTTAGCCGGCAGCTCGATATTCAGATTGTGGCGAAACGAATCGGGGCAATCTTGGCTAATTTTTGCGGGAGCAACTAACAGCAGCAATCGGTGCTGTTGCTGCTGCAAAATCTGTTCAGTTTCCTGCCTGCTCAAATTAGAAAACCAGTTGTCCCTGTCCCAAATTGTTTGAATTTCGTTCAGCTTAACTCGAATTGCTTCGGATTGAAACTCCCGCATTAAGTCGCGGCAAAGCCGACTAATTGCCCGCTTATCTCTTACTTCTTGTGCCTTAATTCGATTAGCCCGTTCTTCCTTTACCCTTTCTTCTGCGTCGGCGATCGCGATTAATTCTTGTTCTCTGGCCTGCTGCCGCTGCAAATATCTCACTTGTGCTTTAATCCAGCGGGGGTCTTTTTTGATTTGCTGGTTCAAAGCTGAAGAACCAGAGGGCTCAATTTCTGCATAGCGTTCGTTGACAGCGCTTGCTCCCAATCTTTCTCCCAATTCCGAGGCTACAGGCTTCAACAGTTCAATTAGGGTGTCTGAGACTGGGCGGGGTAAGGACATACCAGTTAAAACTTTTTCTTACTTAAGGGCGATCGCGCGAGTCAGACATATCCCCCTGGGGCGGGGACTCTTGGCAGGGCTATTAGATTTGGGCGATCGGCCGATGCTATATGTAAGGCGTATCGTGCAGGCGAATCGTGCAGCCGCGCCAGCTTAGCACCTTAACTTAATAATAATATTTATTTATACACTTTACATTTTACCCCGAATCTGACTAGAAAACACCGACGGAAAAGACTTCAGGATATGCGATCGACCCTGAGTTCCCCCAATTTGTTTTTTTTGTTGCCATTTCACTCGCTCTTGTCTATAATCGTACTTCACAACCATAATTACGGTATTCCTACCTAAAAACCGTACTTTATCTAGAGGAACAAATATAATGAGCCCGTGGCAACGCCTAACTCAACACCTTCACTGGCCGCAACAGCCACCAGCCGGTACAAATAAATCATTGACTGGGCTGAAAAGATTTGTGTCACTATTTTTAGTGGGAATAACTTTAAGTCTAGCCGTTGCATCCTGCGGCCAGGGAACCACCAACAACCCCGCAGCCAGTCCCGGCAGCAGTCCAGGCGGTGCTAGCCCAGCAGCCAACAAAGGCAACGTAGAATTAACCCTAGTATCCTTCGCCGTCACCAAAGCCGCCCACGAAGCGATAATTCCCAAATTCGTAGAACAATGGCAAAAAGAAAAAGGCCAAACCGTCACCTTCAACCAAAGCTACGGCGGTTCCGGTTCCCAAACTCGCGCCGTAATTGACGGTTTAGAAGCAGACATCGTACACCTAGCCCTCGCCCTCGACACCGCAAAAATCGAAAAAGCCGGACTAATTCAACCTGGGTGGGAAAAAGAAGTTCCCAATGAAGGCATAGTCAGTAAATCCGTAGGAGCAATAGTTACCCGCGAAGGCAATCCCAAAGGCATCAAAACCTGGGAAGATTTAAGCAAAGACGGAGTAAAAGTGATTACTGCCGATCCCAAAACATCAGGCGTTGCCCGTTGGAATTTCCTCGCACTTTGGGGCTCTGTTGTTAAAACCGGAGGAGACGAAACCAAAGCATTAGACTTGACTACTAAAGTCTACAAAAACGTCCCGATTCTGACTAAAGATGCCCGCGAAGCCACCGACGTATTTTTCAAACAAGGCCAAGGCGACGCCTTAATTAACTACGAAAACGAGATTATTCTGGCTGGTGAGAAAGGCGAAAAACCAACTTATACTATTCCAGAAGTCAATGTTTCGATCGACAATCCCATTGCCATTGTCGATAAAAACGTTGATAAACACGGTACTCGCGAAGTCGCCGAAGCATTTGTCAAGTTTCTCTACTCCCCAGAAGCTCAGCGAGAATTTGCCAAAGTAGGCTTCCGCCCAGTAGATGCGACAGTAGCGGCGGAACCAGAATTTGTCCAAAAATATGCCCCCATCAAAACCCTATTTACAGCTCAAGACTTAGGAGGTTGGGGAGATATTCAGAAAAAATTCTTCGATGACGGAGCTGTTTTTGACAAAATCCAAGGTTCAATTAAACAGTAGTGGCCGGGGCGGGTTTACGAGTTGATTGGTTTTAGTCAAATACGATCGGTAAAACCCGTATCTGGTATGGCGCCTCGCTGCTAGATATGCGATCGCGCCTTGCAGATTGTAGGATGGCGACGCACCCTACATCTATCTAATGAGCCGGGGCGGGTTTACCAGATGATTGGTTTTAGGCAATTATTTTTGGTAAAACCCGCCCCTACAGCAATTATTCTTTCCAACTCAAAACTATTGACTTATGGCTGGATCATCTGCAATCAGTAACCCTCAATCTCCGATCGAAAATATCAAAAAGGGGCTGGGCAAAATAACATTACCTTGGGGAATCACCCTAGGCTACCTCAGCTTAATGCTATTCCTCCCAGTTACAGCTATGCTGCTGAAAGCCAGCACAGCAAACCCGGTCGAGTTTTGGAAAATTGCCACCAGTCCGATCGCCCTTTCCGCCTACGATGTCACCTTCTTTACGGCATTAATTGCGGCCTTAATTAACGGAGTCTTCGGCACATTAATTGCCTGGGTATTAGTCCGCTACGACTTTCCCTTAAAACGGATTGTCGATGCAGTCGTCGATTTGCCCTTTGCACTGCCTACCTCCGTCGCCGGTTTAACTCTCGCCACAGTTTACAGCGATAACGGCTGGATTGGTTCGCTTTTTGCACCTTTGGGAATCAAGATATCCTTTACTCGCTTGGGCGTAGGTATAGCGATGATATTTATTTCCTTGCCATTTATAGTTAGAACCGTACAGCCAGTTTTAAACGAGATGGAAAAAGAGATTGAAGAAGCAGCTTGGTGCTTAGGTGCTTCTCAATTTGAAACTTTCTGGCGCGTAGTTTTGCCACCGCTATTTCCGTCTATTTTAACCGGAGTAGCACTCGGCTTTTCGCGAGCGGTTGGCGAGTACGGATCTACTGTAATTGTAGCTTCTAACATACCGTTCAAAGATTTAATCGCGCCCGTATTAATTTTTCAAAGATTGGAACAGTACGACTATGCAGGAGCAACAGTTATCGGCACTGTCATGTTAGGTATTTCCCTGGCAATGCTGTTCGCCATTAATCTCTTACAAGCATGGAGAAGACGCTATGACGGCTAATATCAATTCACCCGCTGGTTACACATTTCCTCCCGCAGGTTCTAGTCGGAGTCAGGAAAAAGCTTGGGTAAAACCAACTTTAATCGGAATTGCGATCGGCTATCTCGCTCTTGTCTTATTTATCCCTACTCTCAACGTTTTTTACCAAGCTTTCCGAAAGGGATTTGAGCCATTTTTTTCTAACTTAACCTCCCCAGATTTTCTGCACGCAGCGCAACTAACCCTGGTAATTTCTCTGATAGTTGTACCTGTAAATACAGTATTCGGTTTGTGTGCAGCCTGGGTAATTGGTCGCAACAAATTTCCGGGTCGGACGCTATTAATCAGCCTTTTAGATGTGCCTTTTGCCATCTCTCCCGTAGTTGCAGGTTTAATGATTGTACTGCTTTACGGTCGGCTGGGATGGTTCGGACCGTGGCTGGAGGGGGCCAATATTAAGGTTATTTTTGCCTTCCCTGGGATGGTGCTAGCTACTGCTTTTGTTACCTTGCCTTTTGTGGCCCGCGAAGTAATTCCTGTTTTGGAAGAAGTGGGAACAGATCAAGAAGAGGCGGCAAAAACTTTAGGAGCAAATGACTGGCAAATTTTCTGGAATGTCACGCTTCCCAGTATTCGCTGGGGATTGCTTTACGGAGTAATTTTGACCAATGCTAGAGCAATGGGAGAATTTGGAGCTGTTTCTGTGGTGTCGGGAAATATTGCTAAGAAAACGCAAACTTTGCCTTTGTTTGTAGAGGATGCTTACAAGCAGTACGCGACGCAAGCGGCATTTTCGGCGGCGGTAGTTCTCGGTCTTTTAGCAGTTGTTACTCTCGTGCTTAAGGAGATTTTAGAACGCAAAACTAGGATAAAAGAAGTTGAAGAATAGTCATTAGTCATTAGTCATTAGTCATTAGTCATTAGGGATTTAGGGTGCGCGCTGTGAACCTCATCCCTCAAACGATTCATTAGTAAGGTGCGGCGCTATCGACAATCTGGTTGGAAGCTCGAAAATCTCACAGCGGCATATCCTACAAGATATTGGTGCAAAGTGTAAACTGAAACAAAAATTAGGAGTCCCAAATGTTAGCTAACAACACTAGCGAATCTGAATTTGAGGCGATCGACAATTTTCACAGAACCCAAGAATCAGATATTCCCCACTCTGATAGTGGTGACAGCAGACCAACTCAAACCCGCATTCGCATTCGTGTTCCTAAAGAATACCATCAGGAACCTGTGATTTCTAACCTGATTTCTGAATACGGTTTGACGGTGAATTTTAATGCCGCTTTGTTGGGTGTCAAAACTTTAGATGACGGTTGGTTTGACTTGGAACTGAACGGTACAAGTAAACAGATTGAAACGGCTCTGATGTATCTCAATGATTTAGATGTAGAAATCTGGAGCAATTCCAATAATCCCGATGAAGAAACTTGGTAATTAGTGAGTTTTGGATTCCCCAAATGGAAGAGGAGTTAATATTCTGGACGGTGACGCCAAATTTTCTTTCCTCTTCCCGGTCTCTTGAGTATAATAGTCTCCATAAATATTAGTCATGAGTCAATCGATTTTAGATTTTAGATTTTAGATTTTAGATTTTAGCATTGGCCCCACGGATAAATTCGGGGGGCAAGTTTCATCGGATGCACGTTTTTTATTTCTGGACGGATGAATCCGGGGGCTTGTATCCTAGATGCTTTAGGTGAGGATTAATCAGTCCTATCTATTCCTGTAAAAGAACTTTTTTAACTTTTGTAGTGAGGAATGCAAGTCTTCATAAAACTCAGAGGACTTGCATTCCTCACTACAAACAAATTTGAGGGCGGTTGGTCGTTAGCGAAGCCCTCGAAGAGGATCGCACATACCGATAATTCAGCAGCTAACAACTACCAAATAACACCAGCTTACAGCTAATAACCGTGACTGATGACTCTTGACTAACAAATATATAGCGGTTCTCAAGCGTGGTGAGGTATGCCCTATACCCTATGCCCTATGCCCTATGCCCTATGCCCTATGCCCATGAGTACCTCATCTTTCTGAGAAAGGTTATAGATAGCCATCAGTTAACTATTCGATTGACAATTTTTATAAAATCTGGTTTTTTCTCCATCTCTGACATATCAATAAACAGCGCGCAAGTCTTCTCCAACATTATTGTTGTACCAGCCGGAACAATATCCCCCTTTAAGACTTCTAAACAATCAAACTAACTCAGTTAGGGCAGGGGAGCATATAAAAAAGTTTTTGTCAATATTCCATTTAGGTGAAAGTTAGGTTAGGTGAAATTAGGGGCGATCCTCTTCGTTGGCGTAGCCCCCGTAGGGGCGGGCTTCGCCAACGACTCTCATCCGCGCTGGAAAAAGCTCGATCGTTGCTGCGGTTGGTTTGTGATATGAATTTGATGTGTGCGTGTACCAGGAGAATTTGAACGTGGAAATCTATAAAGAACGGAAACACCAGATAGTTTTTGCTGATTCACAAGTTAAAGATTGTGAAAGTTTAACAGAAACGCTCAATCCCGATACAGAAATTGTTATTCTCAAAGCCGATCGCGACGGCATCGAGCAAATCGCCGAAACACTTAAACAGCGGAAAAACATTGCAGCCGTCCACATTTTGTCTCACGGTGCAGCAGCCAGCTTGCAACTGGGAGCAACAGAACTAAATCTGTGCAACATTGAAAGCTACCGCAATTATTTAGAAACATGGTTTGCTTTGCCAGCAGCCGAAACAAACTCGAACTCTTCAATTACAGCTAAACCCGAAATTCTACTTTACGGTTGCAACGTCGCCGCCACAGAAGCAGGTGTGGCTTTCGTGGAAAGGCTGAGCCAGCTCACCGGGGCAAATATTGCCGCGTCCGATAACTTGACCGGGAATGCGGCACTGGGTGGAGACTGGGAACTAGAAGTAACTACGGGCAACATAGAAACACCTTTAGCATTTTCAGCAGAGGCGAGGGAAGCTTACAGTGGCGTACTGGCTGACTTGAACCAAACGACTGGCGACTTTAACGGACTGGTAAATGCCATCAATGTTGCCAACATCAACAGCGGCACTGACACGATTACTCTCACTGCCGATATTACCCTCGCAGGGCAATTGCCGAGAATTACCGACACCACCACTATTGTTGGCGGTGGTTTCAAGATCAGCGGCAATAACAACCGTGCCTTCGTAGTTGATAACACAACATTTAACATCTCAAACCTCACCATTGATGCCGCAAAAGCAGTAGGCAACGCGGGAACCACCGGTGGTGGTGGCGCTGCGGGCTTAGGTGGCGCACTTTTTATCAACAACGGTACAGTCACAGTTGACAGAGTTACTTTTTCTAATAACTCTGCCGTTGGCGGTGCAGGTGTGGCTGGGAATGGTGGCAAGGGTGGTAGCGCCGATCTGGGTACTTTATTCGGAGGTACGGCAGGGACAAATGGCAGAGATGGTCGCACCGGTCTAGATAGCACTGGCCTGGCAGGTGGAATAGGTGAAAACGGCGAAGCAGGCACTTCTGGAAATGCAGGCGGTACAGGCGGTAAAGGTGGTACTGGTGGTACTGGTGCTACTGCTGGCGGGACAAACGGTGGGGCTGGTGGCATTGGCGGCACTGGTGGTGCTGGTAGCGTTGTCGGTAGTGGCGGCGGTGGTGGAGGTGCCGGTGGCCTTGGCGGTCCTGCTGGTAGTGGGACCCAGGGTAATGGTGGCAATGGCGGTGCTGGCGGTGCTGGCGCCTTTGGTGGCGGCGGTGGTGCTGGCGGTCTACTCGGCACTGGCAACATCAATGGCACTATCGGCGCTGGCGGTATTGGCGGCTTCGGCGGCGGTGGCGGTAGTGGCAATGGTGCAAGCGCTGGAGGCACTTTTGGCGGTGCAGGTGCTATTGGCTTTGGTGGCGGCGGTGCAGGTTTAGGCGGCGCGATTTTTGTTGGCGGTGGCACTTTGACCATGACCAACAGCACCTTATATAGCAACACAGTTACTGGTGGCAATGCTGGTAATGTGGCCGCAGGTGCGGGTACAGCAGCAGGTGGCGCAATTTTTGTCAACTTAGGTGCTACCGCTACTCTGACCAATAATACGATCGCCTATAACACTTCCACAGCAGCCACAGTTGGCATACCGGCTAGTCTGATTGCTAGTGCCGGAGGAATTTACAACAACGGCGGTACAGTTACAGTCAAAAACACGATCGTTGCTGGCAACGTTGCTACTACCGACACAGATGTTACAGGGGCATTCACAGGAAATAACAACCTGATTGGGGTTCTCGGCACTAGCACGGGTTTCACAGCTCAGGCATTAGCGGTTCCTTTGGCAAATGTATTAGCTCCAGCAGCCTCTGCCGGACTCAACGGTGCAACTACCGGCCCGTTCACCCTGGCCCTAGTTGACAACAGCCCCGTCACTACCAGCAGCAACCCTGCAATTGGTGGGGGCGACCCGACAATAACGGCAGTGGGCGCTACAGCTTTTGACCAACGAGGTACTGGCTTTCCTCGAAAAATTGACAATACTCTTGTCAGCAAACCGAATATTGACATCGGTGCTTACGAGTACGGGCCCGTGGTCGTGGGTCAGAAATTCAACGACCTTAACGGGGATAGCCTGCAAGGTGCCGCGGCAACTGAACCAGGTCTAGGCGGCTGGACTATTACCGCAGGTACGAAGACTAATGTAACATCTGCCGTTGCTGCCACTCTCGGCCAATACACTCTCACGGATACTAAGGCAAATACAGCGATCGAAGAAACGTTACAAACCGATTGGGTGCAGACTTTGGCACCAACGGTGACGACTGGTACTGCTGATGTTACCGGTGCTAACTTCGGCAATTTCAAAAAAACCTCGATCGCGGGCAAAACCTACACAGACCTCAAAGGCGACGGCTTCACGTCCGATGACACCACACAAAACGAGGTCACGGTCACTTTATACAAAGACACCAACGGCGACGGCATATTCCAAGCAGCCACAGATACGATCGTGGGTGCGCCGGTACCGACTGCCGGAGCCGGAGATTACACATTCTCCGATATCGGCCCGGGCAAATATTTAATACAAGCCACGGCCCCAGCCGGCTCTAGGATCTCTTTTCCCGCTGCCGCAATTCCCGTTACCGCCCTAAGCGGTACTCCGGTCATCAACACCGCAGCGACTCCCACCAACTTCGGTATCTTCAAAAACATCACCATTAGCGGTACCAAATTCGAGGACAAAAACGGCAACGGTGCCCTAGACGCGGGAGAGGTAGCACCGCCAACTCCTTTTGATATTCAGTTAGTTAACGCCGCCACCGGTACAGTGGCACAAACCAAAACTACAGATCCCACCGGCAACTACACCTTTACCGACGTTGGACCCGGCACCTACACCCTGCGGGAAGTGCCAAAGCCTGATTGGCAACCAACTCTTGCCCCCACTGGCAGCATCACTACCAACAGTGGCGTCAACATCACCAACACCGCAGCCACTCCCACCAACTTCGGCAACTTCCAACTAGGCAAAATCAGCGGGATCAAATTTAACGACCTCAACAAAAATGGCATCCAAGATGCGCCAGCAGAACAACCCCTAGGAGGCTGGACAATCTACCTGGATGCCAACGACAGCGGCAGCCAAGATGCAGTACCAGCCGAAACAGGCACCAACGCCACCGTCACCGATGTCGCCGGCAAGTACCAGTTCACCAACTTGCCAGTCGGCACTTATACAGTGCGGGAAGTGCCACAAACAGGCTGGACGCAAACTCTACCCCCTGTCAATCCAGCTAGGCCTACTCTTCCCGGCGCGTTTACGATCGCCGTCACCAGCGGCACAGATTCCCAAAACAACAATTTCGGCAACTTCAGACCCAACTCGATTAGTGGTCTGAAGTTCAATGACCTCAACAACAACGGGGTACAAGATACCGGGGAACTAGGACTTCCCAATTGGAAATTCTTCCTCGATACAAACAACAACGGCACTCTCGACACGGGAGAAGCGAACACTGACACCGATCCCGCAGGCAACTACAAATTCCTCGACTTGCCAGCAGGTACCTACAAGGTGCGGGAAGTCTTGCAGCCTACTTGGACGCAAACTACCCCCGACCCGGCGGACATCACTGTCACCAGCGGTCAAGACATCGCTAATATCAACTTCGGCAACTTCCAGCCGGCCACTATCAGCGGTCAAAAATTCAATGACCTCAACAACAACGGCATTAAGGATGCCGGAGAATTGGGGCTAGCTAACTGGCAAATATTCCTCGACAGTATCACTCCGGATGGATTGTTTCAGCAGGGCGAACCCACTACCATCACCGATGCCACGGGCAACTACACTCTTAAGGACATACCCGCAGGTACTTTCCAGGTAAGGGAAGTCCAGCAAAACGGCTGGACGCAGACGACCCCCAACCCCGCCCCCTTTGCGGTTAAGAGTGGAGATAACATCACAGGCATTGACTTCGGTAACTTCCTGCCCCAACCGGGGGCGATCCGAGGTCTGAAGTTCCAAGACACCAACAACAATGGCACTCAGGATGCTGGAGAACCGGGTTTACCCAATTTCCAAATTCAGTTAACCAATGTCGTAGCTGGAACTGCTCCTGCTCCTGTTACTACTACCACAGACAACACTGGCAACTACCTGTTCGCCAACCTAACGCCGGGAACCTACCGCGTCAGGGAAGTCAACCAAACTGGGTTTACCCAAAGCACCCCCGAACCCGCCGACATCGCCCTAACTTCAGGCGCTATTGTCACCGGCATCAACTTCGGCAACTTCCCAGCGCCGACGCCGACTCCGACGCCGACTCCGACTCCGCCGCCAGTGCCACTGCCACCTGTACCGACGCCGACGCCTGCACCGACGCCGACGCCTGCACCTGTAACGACGCCGACGCCTGCACCTGTAACGACGCCGACACCTGCACCTGTAACGACGCCGACACCTGCACCTGTAACGACGCCGACGCCTGCACCTGTAACGACGCCGACGCCTGCACCTGTAACGACAGATTTGGTTTGCCCTGAGAACTTCCCCAGGATCGCTACTCCCAATGAGGCCGGCACTCCTTCAGCGGGTAATGTGATCAATGGCCCTAACGGCGACGATACGATCGTGGGTAGTGCCGGCAGTGACTCTATCTTCGGGTTGATCGGCAACGATTTGATCTTTGGTCGAGGGGGCGGCGACTACATCAATGGCAATATAGCCAACGATACTCTCTACGGAGGCATCGATAGCGATACTCTCTTCGGTGGCAAAGGGTTTGACCTGATTTTTGGCGATCGCGGTAACGATACGATTTATGGCAATCGTGGCAACGACTCTCTTTCTGGCGACGAAGGCAATGACGTATTGTACGGGGGCAAAGCCGATGACGTAATGTTGGGCGGCGCTGGCGACGACGTGCTAATTGGCGATCAAGGCAATGACACTCTCTGCGGTGGCCAGGGTAACAATACCTTAATTGGCGGCAGCGGCGATGATTTGCTCTTTGCTGACACCGGCGATGATTTGCTCTTTGGCGGCAGTGGCAGCGATACCCTCGTCGGCGGCATTGGCAGCAATGGCTTTGTCTTGTCAGCGGGGGGAGGAATTGACACGATTTTCAACTTCACCGCAGGAGTTGATTCGATCAAGTTGGTGGGAGGCTTGGACTTCAATCAACTGTCATTAACCGAAACTAACGGCTCGACGGCGATCGCGATCGCCAACAGCGACCAGATTTTGGCTATACTCAGGGGCGTGCAGCCGAGCCAGTTATCGGCTCAGAGTTTTAGCTTGCTGGTTTAGCCCGCAGATCAAACTCGGCAGTTAGAACCGAGCATACACTTGCCTGCTGTCCCAACACAGAGGGACTAGCGGGAAGCACAACCTCTAAGCATGGGTTTGGAGGATCTGCCAAAGAAGGGGAATGAATTCCGTTCCCCTTCTTTTGTCAAATTTGTTCGAGATACTTCAGCAAGTCGGCCATTTCTTGCGGACTCGGTTGAAACTGCGGCATTGGTGGGGTTTGCCCGCTGGTGACTTGCCGGATCAGATCGAATTCGGATTTGCGATCGGAAACTCCGTGCAAGTTGGGCCCGACTTGACTGTCTGAAACGGATATGTGACAACCCGCACAGTTCATTTGAAAGATGGCGGAACCCTGAAACGGGTTGCCCGTGAGGGATAGGACGCTTTTGACGTAAGGATCGGCGACTTGAAATTGACGTATTGTGAGCGTAGCCAAGATGATGGCAAGCAACACCGCTAGCGCAAATATAGCAAGTCGCTCGATCGGGTTTTTAATTTCATTCCTGGCAAGTTGGTTATTCAAAGGAGTTCAATTAAAAATAGTATCTACAAGAAAATTTATTTCTCATAACATAGCTTAATCGTTCGCAGCGGGGAGAGCAAGATCTAATACTCCAGGAAGGGCGCTTTTTGGAAAATTCATCTGGGTAAGTGCTGGTAATATTAAAAATAGGTTGTTAAATCTTAACGTTAAGGAGATCTCATGGTAGAACCGCTGCTTTCAGGTATTGTTCTGGGCCTAATCTTTGTTACTCTGGCGGGGCTGTTTTTTGCTGCTTATCAGCAGTACAAGCGCGGCGATCAGTTGGGTATCAATAAGTAAAAGGGGTCTACAGTCCCTAACTCAGCCTGTCAGGGGGAGGGGGAATGGGGAATTGGGCATGGGGCATGGGGCATGGGGCATGGGTCATTAAATCGGCCTACTTACTTCTTCCCTCTTCCCTCTTCCCTCTTCCTTCTTCCTTCCGTTACATCCGTTACCGAATCCGTTGCCGAACTTCCCTCTTCCTTCTTCTCGACATCCGTTACATCCGTTACATCCGTTACCGAATCCGTTGCCGAACTTCCTTCGTTAAAGATATCGATCGAGAATAGCAGCAGTTTCCAAGCCTGTTTTTTCCCAGCTAAATTGTTTTGCCCTAGCCAAACCGAGCTCCCGTAAGTGCGATCGAACTTTGGCATCGACTGCAAGCTGGTGCATAGCAGAGGCAATTTCCTCGACGCTGTAGGGGTTGACTAATAAGGCTGCACCCCCTGCCACTTCGGGCATTGAAGACAGGTTAGATGTGATGACAGGAGTGCCGCAGCCCATTGCTTCGAGCACGGGGAGGCCGAAGCCTTCCCAAAGACTGGGGAAAACCAGGGCGATCGCTTGGTTGATAACTTTGGGCAAGTCGGCTGCGGGGAGGTAATCTAGGAATTTTACTCGATCGACCAATCCCAATTCTTGAACCTGCGCCTTCAGCAGCGGTGTATAGCGTTTGTCTTCCGAACCTGCTATCCACAATTCGTATTCGGAATTATGATGCAAAGCAGCAAAGGCTGCTACAACTCGCTGCACGTTTTTATAAGGATTGTGGCGGCCGATATAAAGAAAATAATTGCTTGTTGGTAAGTCTAAAAAACGGAAAAAACTGGTGTCGTATCCGGGGAAAATTGGCGTAATTAAATTAGTAGGAATCTTGCAAAAATTAGCGATATCTTTGGCAGTGGATTCTGAGTCGCAGATGACGTGTTGAGCCTGCCGCAGCACTTGGGGAATGTAATAGCGGTGGTAAGGTGTCAGAGGATCGAAGCGGCGGGGGAATCGCAGCGCTATCAAGTCATGTACTGTAATAATATAGCGGCAACCTGCAAATAGAGGAGCTTCTGGAATTGGGGAAAATAATAGGTTAGATTTTAGCTGTTTGTAAATTTTTGGGAGTTGGGTTTGTGTCCACACCAATCGGTTGATGTGTCCTTTGGTTCCTTGTTCTGGTGTTAGGTTGCCGGGGATTTGGTAGCAGTTGTTATTGGCAAATTTTTCGGCTGTTAGTAAGGTTGGGTTGAGGGATTTTAGGTGGGGAAATAGGTTTTTGGCGTAGATGGCTAAGCCGGTTGGTTTGGAAATTAGGAAGGAGAGGTTGATGAGCAGGTTGGATTGGGGATTGGGCATGGGATAATATGTAGATTGCGGTTTTTTGGTGGGATTTTTTTTTATTTAACCTGAGATATTGCACCATTCTCCATTAGCTTTTTAGGAACAGGCAAGATGCCTGTTCCACAAGAAAATTTATCTTTTGTGGAACAGGCATCTTGCCTGTT